>CBFGNE010000709.1:0-2648 GCA_965649995.1 uncultured Mucilaginibacter sp. | reverse complement strand
AAATAGATTGGTCAATAGAAAACCTGCCGCCGCCTTCATATAGGGAGATCAGGCACAAACCTAACATCAGCAGGAAAAACTCGGCACCTTCTCCTTGCTGATCTCCAAACCAGTTCATGAAAAAGTAATTGTGCTGAACCGTAACGATAACACCGCCCATCACAAGGAAGACCAGGAAGGCGGTTATCCTGGTGCCGATACCGATAATGAGCAACAGCGGGCAAAAGAATTCGATAAGGATCACCAATACGCCGATGGGGTAAGGCAAATGGACCACGCCCGTAAAGTATTGCATCGTCGCCGTAAAGCCATACCCATCCCACCAGCCCAATAATTTTTGTGCGCCATGCGGGAACAGGATCAGCCCGATCGTCAGCCTGGCTATTAAGCCGGCAAATTCGTTGTTGGTTTTTAATACTTTGTTCATCATTTTCGTTCTCAGGTAAGCAGGTCGTTTATTACTGATGCAAAGTTGTGCGCGGCGAACGAAAGTTTCGAGGACGAATGCTACAATATATATGTAACATTTGTTACGCACTGGTAGTGACTTATGCTTTATTTTGGATGATGTTTTAATTGATACCCTTGCACGTTTTACACCAACATATAGCGCAATTTGTAAGCATTACGAATGAAGAGTTTGACCTGATCCTCTCGCACGCCAAAAAGAGGACCCTGAAAAAAAACCAGTTATTGCTGGAGGCGGGCGACCTGAGCACGGCTGATTTTTTCATATTGGATGGCTGCGTGAAGCAGTATCACCTTGACCAGGGCGGCCAGGAGCATGTCCTTCAATATGCTTTCGCCGGCTGGTGGATTGGCGACTGGTATTCGATACTGCATAAAAAGGCCTCGGCCTATCATATTGAAGCTATCAGCCCGACCGAAGCACTGCAATTTACCGTAGGGAGTTTAGAGCAGCTCTTTCAACTTCTCCCCCAACTGGAACGTTATTTCCGCATTATCTTTCAGCATGGCTTTGCCGCGCAGCAGCGCAGGATATTGTGGCTGCAAATGCCCCTGAAGGAGCGCTATATGGAGTTTGTGCAGATTTATGGGTATTTTGAAAAAATGCTGTCTCAACGAGAGATCGCATCTTACCTGGGCACCACGCGCGAATCTTTAAGCCGGGTAAAAAAAGACCATATGTTATAGGCCTGATATTTAATTATGCCTTTAACGGACACCGGCAAATACCCTGATCATTTTAAGCTTAAAAGTAACCAACATTCGGTTACTCGGCAACGAATTTTAATCCGACGATGGAGATGATAAGTGTACTCAGAAAAAAGAGACGCCAGAATGTAGCGGGCTCTTTAAATAACAGTATACCTACCACCACCGTGCCCACCGCGCCAATGCCCGTCCATACCGCGTAAGCGGTCCCTATCGGCAGGGTTTGCGTTGCTTTGATCAGTAAAACCATACTTAAGGTACAGGTAATTAAAAATCCGCCGTACCACAAGTAAGCCTCCGTGCCCGAAGTTTCTTTGGCTTTGCCCAGGCAGCTGGAAAAAGCCACCTCGCATAAGCCGGCCAAAATTAAGATCAACCAATTCATATCGCTAAAAATTTGTCCCGCAAAAATGCTAAGGTTTATCCGTTTAAACTCAGCCGAATAAAAAATAACTAATCCGCAGCCGGCTCGTAAGCCTCGTCGCCGTGTATGCCACGTGTAAAGTGCTGCATAGCGGTGGTTTGCATTGCTATGCTGTGTAAACGCCTGCCAGGACTAACGGGCTAAAGCATAAAACTTATATTGGATGGTACAACTGTACGAAAATTTATTTCCGTACAACTTCGTACAGCCCGGGCGGCTTTTCGCACAGTTTCGCACAACTTCGCACAGTTTCGTACAACTTCGCACAGTTTCGTACAATTCCGTACACTTTCGCACAGTTTCGTACAGCAAAAAGGCAACATGCAAAAATCTGCGTTTTTCTGTGGTTTTTCGGTGTTTTTCTGTGGTAAATCCGGCTTAATTTCAGCTTGTCCCCAAAATGGATATTTGGGGTTTTTTATTATTTGCTGTTACCGTATCAAGGTTACTTTGCGGTAGGGTGAACCAAAACTCGCTACCTTCTCCCATTTTACTTTCAACACCTATTTCACCCTGGTGAGCTTTGATCAGTTCTGCACCTATGTAAAGCCCTAAACCCAATCCTGTATTTGGCTGCCGTGGTCAACAATGTGCAACTGTCCCTGGTTCAGCTTGCTGGCATATAAAAGGTCTTCTACCAAAATATACTATCTCTATATCGTATTGATTTTCAATTACTTACAATGAAAACCATCACGCCGGCTGGGTGTTTCACTCGTTCACCTGCCACAGATCCACTGTGGCCACCCAGATCAACACCCAGGTCAATCTCGAAAAACAAAAGCAGAGCTTAGTCACTCCGGGATAGGCGTTTGATAAACAACTTTCGTAATCAAGAACTTTTAAGGCAACAATTTTACCTGTTCCACACCATATTCCAGTTTCCAACGATCCACTACGGGCTGTTCCAAAGCGGTTTGCCGGTACTGATCAGGTGCCATGATCGGTACCCCATAAATAATCGGATATTTTCGCTTGCAGGCCGCGCAGCTCAGGATGCCTTCAATTACGTTTTGGTCGATATCCTGTGCGAGTATTTGTAATTGCA
>CBFGNE010000708.1:0-2651 GCA_965649995.1 uncultured Mucilaginibacter sp. | reverse complement strand
GAGGCCCTGCTGCTAAGCCGCAGACACCACGAAAAAGCCCTTATAGGCAAAAGCCTTAACCAGCTATCGCTGTTTTACATGATACAGGGCAGCTATAAACGTTCGCTAAACATGGCTAAGGAAGCCATCCGCTTTTTTGAGGACCTGCATGACGACAAGGGCATAGCCGATGCCAAATACAGTATAGCCGGCGTTTACTACAAAACCGACAATTACCATTTGGGTTTAATTTGCCTGTTTGATTGCCTGAAGATATACCGCAAGTACGAAGACCACCACAACCAGGCGCGTACCCTAAAATCGTTGGGGACCATTTACGAGTACTTTGGCGACCCAAAAAACGCTGTACGTTCTTACGAAGCGGCTATAGAGGCGGCCCGCCGGGTAAAGGACCTTAACCTGGTATCCAACGCGTACAACCCGCTATCGGGCATTTACCTTAAACAGGGCAAGGTAGAAAAAGCCTTGCGCGTGATACAGGATTCAATCGCCATAAAATCAAAAACCGGCGATATCCGCGGGCTGGCTTTTGCGCTTTACGGCCGCGGTAAGGTGTACGCTTTTACCGGCCGCCTGCAAGAAGCCGAAAATGATTTTAAGAACGCCATAGAGATACACATTAACGCCGGCGAAAAGCTGGGCCTGGGTATGGCCTACCAAAAAATGGGCGAGTTGTACATTGCCATGGGCCGGATAGACAAAGCCAAAGCCATCCTGCAAAAATGCCTCGATTTTAGCAACCGCTATACCATTGCTATTATACGCTTTAAGTGCAATTACCTGCTGTACCAGGTAAGCAAAATGGAGAACGACACCGTTAAATCCTTAGAGTACCTGGAGCTTTACCTGCACCAAAAGGAGGCGGTGATAAACACGCAAACTCTAAAGGTGATAGAGAACTACGAACTGATTACCAAGATGGAATCGATGGAAAAAGAGGCGAAGCTGCAAAAGGAGCGGGAGGCCATTGAGGAAAAGCAAAAGCGTGCCGAGCAATCTGCCCGGATGAAGCAGGAGTTTTTATCTACCATGAGCCATGAGATACGTACGCCATTGAACGCCGTTACTACCATCACCTCCCTGATCACCACAAAATCGGCTTACGACGAGGAGTTGATGGAGTCGCTTAAATCGGCATCAAACAACCTGCTGCTGGTAATAAACGATATACTGGATTTTACCAAGCTCGATTCGGGCAAGGTGGAGATAGAGAACCGCCCATGCGCCCTTAACGAGCTGCTGGGCCGCGTAATAAAAACCTATAACAGCCTGGCCCATAAAAAGGGGATAGAATTGTCGCTGGAGCTTGATGCCGGGATTGCGGAGGGCTACCACCTGGACGAAACTAAGTTATCGCAGATATTGGGGAACCTTATCAGCAACGCTGTAAAATACACCGATACCGGCACCGTAACGCTCCATATACAAAAGTTAGGTACCGATGAAGATGTTGATTTGCTGCGCTTTGCCGTAACCGATACCGGCACCGGCATACACGAAGAGCATTTTGAAGAGATATTTGAAACATTTTCGCAGCCAAAAGCCATCACCACGCGCAAGCAGGGCGGCTCGGGGCTGGGGCTTGCCATTGTAAAAAAACTAACCGGGCTTTATGGTAGCAAGGTTAATGTGAAAAGCAAAATAGGCGTTGGTTCGGAGTTCGCATTCGACTTAAAATTACAACAGGCCCGTATCCCCGGCCGGGCCATACCTATGACGGCCGAGGGGCTTAAAGGCAAAACCGTTTTATTGGCCGAGGACAATATGATAAACGCTATGGTGGCGCGTAAGCTATTGGCCAACTGGGGTATTATATCCGAACATGCGGTAAACGGCATGGAAGCGGTGGAGAAAGCGCAGCTGAAAACCTTCGATTTTATACTGATGGATATCCACATGCCCGAAATGAACGGCTTTGATGCTGCCGAACAAATACGGCTGAATGGCAACCCTAACAAAGGGACCCCCGTTTTTGCCCTCACGGCCGATATTACTGCCGAAAGCAACGAAGATTATAAAAACTATTTTAACGGCTTTTTACGCAAACCAATCGAGATAGAGCGGCTTTACCTGGCGCTACTGCAGGCACACCAATAGCGGTTGATAATAAAATTATAAATCCTCATCCTTTGTTGGTAATATTACCGTTATCAACATATCCTAATTTTATTACCGCAGAAGATGAAAAATTATGGGCTTATCGGCTATCCGCTTTCGCACTCCTTCTCTAAAAAATATTTTACAGAAAAATTTATTGCGGAGCATATAAAGGATGCTGCTTACGATTTATACCCATTAGAAGACATTGCGGGTTTGCCTGCACTGCTGCACGCCAACCCCAACCTTTGCGGCTTAAATGTCACCATCCCCCACAAGGTGAATGTAATGCAACACCTGGATTGGATAGAACACGATGCCAAAAATGCAGGCGCTGTAAACTGTATCAAAGTGATATCCGAAAGCCCGGTATCTGCCGCATTCTCGGGTGAGTTGGGTATAAAGGGGCATGATTTTAGGCTGGAGGGGTATAATACCGATATCCATGGGTTTGAGGGCTCGTTGAGCCCCCTGCTTACCCGCCACCACGATAAGGCCTTGATATTGGGCGATGGCGGCGCTGCCAAAGCCGTAAAATGTGTACTGGAAAACAA
>CBFGNE010000707.1:0-2655 GCA_965649995.1 uncultured Mucilaginibacter sp. | reverse complement strand
AGTGATGGAAGGTGCTGTAGAGGCGGTAAAAAAACTGATGGAGGACTATGAGGTATACATCGTATCGGCAGCGATGGAGTTCCCGCTAAGCCTGCCCGAAAAATTAGAATGGCTAAAAATTAACTTTCCGTTTATCAGCTGGCGCAACATTATTTTTTGCGGCGATAAAAGCATCATTAATACCGATTACATGATAGACGACCACCTAAAAAACCTCGATAATTTCAGAGGGAGAACGATCATGTTCCATGCCTACCATAATGTAGGCTTTGATCATCATGTTAGGGTGAATAATTGGGATGAGGTGTTAGCAATATTGGACACGATTAAATGATTTAATGATTAACACGATGTGCGGCGGCTCTGCAATTAGAGGCGCGCCAACACATTTGTATTAATCAAAGTAGTGTTTAATCGTTAAATCACTTAATCGTGTTTTTCTCCCCCAGCGAAAACCAATTCCCCGAGTCGTCTTTAAACAGCGCCTCAAAACCGTAGAACTCTTTTGTTGGCTCCTTGGTAAACTCCACCCCTTTTGCTTTTAGCTCTTCGTAGGTGGCCAGCAGGTCGTTGCATTCAAAAACGCCGAAGCCGAACGTGCCTTTGCTCACCAGATCGCGCATTTGCGCGGCAGCCTCCTTTTTAAACATCATGCCTTCGCCTATGGCCATCAGGGTTATCTCCAGGCCGGGTTGTTCGGGCGGGCAAACCGTTAGCCAGCGCATGCCCGGGCCCATGCTGGCATCGGTATGTACTTTAAAGCCCAGTTTATTTACATAAAATTCGTAAGCACTATCCTGATCAAGGACGAAGATGCTAACGTGGTTAAGTTTTGTGATCATCGTAATTTTGTTTTATGCAGTGAAAATAGGCTTTGCTCAGCACCTTGATTTGTTGAAAATTGCGGTATTTTTTTTGTTTATCTATTCGCGTAATTCGATGCAATTATTGAAATTCGTACCCATGAAGACCATCCATACCTTATTGCGCTTCTTCAGCGCAAAAAAAGCCGTTAAATTTCTTTTATTACCCGCTCTTTTTGCAGCGAGCTCAGCTTCGGCACAAATAAAAGACCCCGTTATTGATAATATTGTAAAGGAAGAAACCGAAAATTCGCAATTGGTGCCGCTTGCCCAGCAATTGTTTGATGGTATTGGCCCGCGCCTGGTGGGCACGCCCCAAATGGAAAAAGCAGGCCAATGGGCCTTAGAAAAATATAAAGCGTACGGCATTACGGCCCGCTACGAAAAATGGGGCGACTGGCGCGGTTGGGAACGCGGCGTATCGCATATAGATATGGTTACCCCACGTATTAAATCGCTGGAGGGCACGCAACTTGCCTGGAGCCCGGGCATGAAAAAGGCGGTTACTGCCGAAACTATTATTTTGCCGGAGTTTGCCGATTCTGTAGCCTTTCAGAAATGGCTACCTGCGGCGAAAGGCAAATTTGTAATGATATCGATGCAGCAGCCAACCGGGCGCCCCGACTATAACTGGACGGAGTTTGCCACAAAGGAATCCTTCGATAAAATGAAGGCCGATCGCACGGCGCAAACCGAAGCATGGCGCAAACGAATTGCCAATACCGGCTTAACTACCCGTACCCTGCCGCCCGCTTTGGAGAAAGCAGGTGCATTAGGTGTGATCACGTCTAACTGGTCGGCAGGTTTTGGGGTTGATAAAATATTTGGTGCTTACACTAAAAAGGTCCCAACGGTTGATATTGCGCTGGAAGATTACGGCATGCTGTACCGACTTACCGAAAGTGGCATCAAGCCCACTATCAGGATCCAGGCAGAATCGAAAGAACTTGGCGCGGTGCCAACCTTCAACATCATTGGCGAAATAAAGGGTACGGAGAAACCAGAAGAATATGTAATGCTATCTGCCCATTTCGATTCGTGGGACGGCGGCCAGGGCGCCACCGATAACGGTACAGGCACTTTAACCATGATGGAAGCTATGCGCATCCTAAAAAAAGTATACCCTAACCCAAAACGTACCATTTTAGTAGGCCATTGGGGCAGCGAAGAGCAGGGTTTGAACGGATCGCGGGCTTTTGTGGAAGACCACCCCGAAATTGTTGCCAACCTACAGGCGCTGTTCAATCAGGATAATGGCACCGGCCGCGTGGTAAACATTGCCGGCCAGGGTTTCTTAAATAGCTATGATTATATTGGCAGGTGGTTGAGCAAGGTACCTGCAAATATTCGCGACCAGATCACCACCAACTTCCCCGGCGCACCAGGCGGTGGCGGGTCGGATTTTGCATCTTTTGTAGCTGTTGGCGCTCCTGGTTTTTCACTGAGCTCCAACAGCTGGAGCTATGGCAGCTACACCTGGCATACCAACCGCGACACCTACGATAAGGTGGTTTTTGACGACGTAAAAAATAACGCCATCCTGACCGCTATACTGGTTTACATGGCTTGCGAAGACCCCGCAAAAACCTCGCGCGACAGGATAGTACTGCCTATCAACACCAAAACCGGCGAACAAACCAAATGGCCGGCGCAAACCAAGGCGAACAGGCATGGTGGGTTTGAATAATGAGTAATGTATTTTTTTTAGCGTCATGAATAAGATAAAGCTGGTAGGCTTTGTAAAAGAATATCATAATAATGAACAGGCCATACCTTTCGAAGATTTTATCAG
>CBFGNE010000706.1:0-2662 GCA_965649995.1 uncultured Mucilaginibacter sp. | reverse complement strand
ATTTCTTTAACGGTATCTATCGCATAAGGCATGGCAGATGGGTCGCCTGGGCCGTTGGAAATAAAGTACCCTGATGGCGCAAAATCCTTCTCCATTTCGGCAAAGGTGGTTTTTGCAGGGTAAACTTTAGCGTAAACATCGCGGTCGTCAAAATTGCGGAGGATGTTCTTTTTAACGCCGAGGTCTAAAACAGCTACGCGATACGCGCCGTTCTCGCTACCGAAAGTATAGGTTTCTTTGGTTGATACATGCGAGGAGAGCTCGAGGCCATCCATATCAGGCGCTTCCGCCAATTTGGCTTTTAATTCCTCCAGGTCTAATATTTCCGAGGAAATGATAGCGTTCATCGCGCCCTTATCGCGTATGTGGCGCACCAACTGGCGGGTATCGATATCAGATATCCCTACAATATTTTGCTCCTGGAAATAATCCTGTATCGATTCATTTGCCTGTTTGCGGCTGTAAGCAATGTTGTAGTTTTTGCAAACTAAACCGGCTATCTGTATCTGGCCCGATTCCACCTCCTCATTGGCAATACCGTAGTTGCCAATGTGCGCGTTAGTTGCCACCATTATTTGCCCGAAGTACGATGGGTCGGTAAAAATTTCCTGGTAGCCGGTCATTCCGGTGTTAAAGCAGATCTCGCCGGTAGTGGTGCCTATTTTGCCTGCGGCCTTACCATAAAATACGGTACCATCGGCTAATAACAATATTGCAGGCAACTTGGTGTAGTGGTTCATTTTGCAAAAAAATTGAAAGAGTAATTTGTTCGGATTTTCTGGCACGAAGCTCCGTAAAAACAAGACGGAAGATTGAAGTAAAACACCTCTTTATTCACGCCGCAAAAGTACGCTTTAAATTTGAAAACAAAAAGCTTGTCTACTGTTTTTTGGTGCAGAAAATAAAAATTAAAGGCATTTACTTGCCTTTATTACCCCAAAAAAATGTTGTTTTTAAGCAGTGGGTACACCAAAACGGCCTAATAGGTAAAAACGGGAGGAATTTTTTTAAGTAAAAATTACGGGGCTTGCGGTCGGTATGGTTCATTGGCTTACCGCAATATACGCAGGGATATATTCTATTGTCCATTAATCAAAATAGTCTTGTTTTTATAATTGGGGCTGCACTAAAATAAAAAATAATATATAAATACAAAGGCAAAAAGTACTCAATTTTTCAAAATGAAAAATACGGAATGAGTTTCTAACTTTGCGGCAGATAAACAAGGTAAAGCTATGTCGGTAAACAAGGAAGTAAAACGCATTACTGTACACACCCTGCAGGAAATGAAAAACCGTGGCGAAAAAATTGCCATGCTAACGGCATACGATTACTCGATGGGCGTTATTGTAGATAATGCCGGTACCGATATTATCCTAGTGGGCGATTCGGCATCAAATGTAATGGCCGGGCACGAAACTACCTTACCCATCACACTCGACCAAATGATATACCACGCTGCTTCGGTAGTTCGCGCAGCCAAACGGGCGCTTGTTGTGGTCGATCTTCCTTTTGGCTCATACCAGGGCAACTCAAAGGAGGCACTTGGCTCTGCCATCCGCATTATGAAAGAGGCGGGGGCGCACGCCGTAAAAATGGAGGGCGGAGTAGAAATCGCCGAATCTGTTACCCGTATATTAACCGCGGGTATACCAGTTATGGGGCATTTGGGGCTTACGCCGCAATCCATATACAAATTTGGCACTTACACCGTACGAGCTAAAGAAGAAGCCGAAGCCGCCAAGCTAAAGGAAGACGCTTTAAAATTACAAGAACTGGGCTGCTTTGGGATAGTGCTTGAAAAGATACCCTCCAAATTGGCCAAAGAAGTAAGCGAGAGCCTGAACATCCCTACCATTGGCATCGGCGCAGGCCAGCATTGCAGCGGCCAGGTATTGGTGATACACGATATGCTTGGGCTTAACAAAGGCTTTAAGCCACGTTTTTTACGCCAGTACGCCGACCTTTACAGCGTAATGGACGACGCCATAAAAAACTACGTAGCCGATGTGCGTGCCAGCAACTTCCCCAACGAGAAGGAGGAGTATTGAGCCCCCCGGCCCCCTGAAGGGGGGATGGTAAAAAACTAAATCCGAAATCATAAATCTGAAATCAAATTGGCTCGCCCCGAACATAATTATACCAGCCACGATATTACCGATAAGGATATCCTGTACGAAGATAACCACCTGATTGCCGTAAATAAACGAGCGGGCGATATTGTACAGGTAGATGATACCATGGACGAGCCACTGGATGAAAAGGTTAAGAAATACATAGCCATAAAATATAGCAAGCCAAATGGTGCCTTCCTGGGTGTAGTGCATAGGTTAGACAGGCCCGTGAGCGGGGTTATCCTCTTCGCTAAAACCAGCAAAGCGCTGGATAGGATAAATAAGCTGTTTAAAGGGCGCGAAATGCATAAAACCTACTATGCCATCACCCGCAAACGCCCATTTCCCGAGACCGGCAACCTGGTGCATTGGCTGGTCAAAAACCCGCAGAAGAACGTTACCAAGGCGCATGATAAAGAAGTGCAAGGCAGCCTTCGCTCCGAATTAAACTACAAACTGGTTGGCGAGCTTGATGGTTATTACGTAATAGAAGTTGACCCGATAACCGGCCGCCCGCACCAGATACGGGTACAGCTATCCACTCTTGG
>CBFGNE010000705.1:0-2667 GCA_965649995.1 uncultured Mucilaginibacter sp. | reverse complement strand
CCTACCTGATGCTGGAAGCATCGCACCTGCTTGGGCTAAAGAATGACACAACTACCAAAATTGTAGCCAAGCGCATGGTTGACCATGCCCTTAAAAACGGCTGGGATAATGCCATTGGCGGCTTTTACGATGAGGGGTACTACTTTAAAGATAAACCCGGCATCACCATTATAGCCGATACCAAAAACTGGTGGGCACAAGCCGAGGGGCTGAACACCTTATTGATGTTTGACGATATGTACCCGAACGACAGCCTGCAATACGGCGAGAAGTTTTATAAGCTATGGGATTACGTGCAAACCTACCTGATTGACCACGAGCACGGCGACTGGTACCAGGGCGGCTTAGATAAACAACCGCAATATAAACTTGCCCTAAAAGGCCAGATATGGAAGGGTACTTACCACGTATTGCGGGCCTTTATCAATTGCACCAACCGCTTACATCCGGATAAGCGGCCGCCATCAGCACCCAAAAACCTGAAAATTACCAGCGCAAGCGGCAAAAAGCAACTCAGCTGGCAGCCATCCAAAGATAACACGGGGCTTTACGGATACAATATCTACCTGAGCGGGCAACACATAGCTTTTACGCCGCTAACGCATTGGCAGCCCTTAACAGGACAAGCATGGCCAAAGGGTGGGTTTTCTGTAAAAGCAATAGATTTGGAAGAGAACGAATCGAAAGCCACGGTTGTAAAGCGCTGATTCTCCCTCATGAAATAAAAAAAGAAAGCCTGCTGATCAACAATTCACAAGCTTTCTTTTTGAAGCGATTTCTATTGCCCTTTCACCAGCGCCTGCAGTTTTGCATTGCGGAAATATAAGCCCGCCCATGTTAACACACCGAATGCGATAGGGAAAAAGTAAGGCGCGGGCGTGCGCATCATCACGGCAACAGCGCCACCCAGGTACCCGGTGATTAAAACAGCGCCCAGCACCGCAGTACGCGGAATAGCATAGAGGATGGTGCATGCCAGTAAAATAAAGCCGATGGTTTGTACATGTTCTACAGGCCAGCCGAGTTTAACGCTGCCATCTACAGATACTTTTGCCATTGCTATTTTCATCCCGGCATCTACCAGGTAAAAGAGGATGCACAATACGGTGATGATCCAACCTGCCCATAGGGCAGCTTTTGATGTTGATTGAGTTTCAGTCATGGTTTTAGTTTTATTAGTGATCGGTTTATTGTTGATATTTATTTTTTTGGTTCGGCATAGCTCAACATCCATTGTACGCAAAACTTATCGGTACACATGCCAAAATAGGCCGTAAAGAAGGTCTTGTTCAGCGGCATATCCACCTTGCCACCCGCAGCAAGTCCCTGAAACAAGCGGTCGGTTTCCTTTTCGCTTTCGGTATGTATGCAGATATGAAAGTTATTGCCCGGCACCAGCTTCTGCTCCATCGATTGCAGGAAATCCGTAGCCATTATCGTTAGCCCGTTATCCAGCACCAATGATACATGTATCATCTTCATCCTCTCGATCGCGATCATTTTCTCGCCACCCGGGATATCTTTAAACCGCGAAAAAATGGTGAATTCGCCGCCGAGGATGCTTTTATAATAATTCATGGCCTCCTCGGTATTGCCCATAAAATGTAAGTACGGTGTAAAGCCTAACATTTGCCCTTTTGTTTTTTTAAAAGTAGTGGCATAAAAGCATAAAACAAAGGTGTTAATACGACATTATAGGGTGGGTGTTTGCGCCAAATATTTCATTTAAATTTAGCGTATGATTCACATTTCCATACTCGCCCTTAAGCAATCCGTTTTAGCTTCTATAGCCGATTCGCGGTATGTGTTTACTAAAGTGAATGAGTTTTTAAAAGAGGCGGGGAAACCAGCGTTGTTCAGCATCAGCATAGTGGGCTTTACCAAAGAGGTGAAACTCAACGATGGGCTATTCACCATAACGCCCGACGCCTTGCTAAGCGAACTGGATAAAACCGACCTCATTATCATTCCCTCCCTTTCGGGCGATATGATGAGTTCCACTTATATAAATAAAGATTACGCGCCCTGGATAGCCGAACAGTATAAAAGCGGTGTGGCTGTGGCAAGCCTGTGCTCGGGCGCGTTTTTGCTGGCATTCAGCGGCTTGTTAAAAGGCAGGCAATGCACTACGCATTGGCAGTATGCAAACGAGTTCCGCCATTTTTACCCTTCGGCAAAACTGGTAGATGAACGGGTAATAACAGACCAAAACGGGCTTTACAGCAGCGGCGGCTGCAATGCTTACTGGAACCTGCTGCTACATTTGGTAGAACGCTATACCAGCCGCGAGATGAGCATTCGCGCCGCCAAATATTTTGTGGTAGATATCGACCGTAATTTCCAGTCGCCCTTTATCACCTTTAATGGACTTAAAGACCATGGCGACGATGTGATCAAAAACATTCAGGATTATATTGAACAAAACTATCAACAAAAGTTCACTGTGGAGCAGATAGCAGAGCAATTCAACATCAGCCGCCGCACATTTGAGCGCAGGTTTAAGAAAGCCACTCGCAATACCGTTATAGAATATATCCAGCGAGTAAAAATAGAAGCCGGCAAAAAGCGCCTGGAGATAGGCCGCAAAACCATCAACGAAATTATGTATGATGTTGGCTATACCGATATCCAAACTTTTCGCGAGGTGTTTAGAAAAATAACGGGGAT
>CBFGNE010000704.1:0-2677 GCA_965649995.1 uncultured Mucilaginibacter sp. | reverse complement strand
CTCTTTGGGTACCGCGGGCGATTTTTTTGCGGCCTGCGCTTTTGCCACCGAATCCGCTTTAACCTTCGCCACCGAATCTGCAGCCTTTTTGCGGATAGCCATACTATCTGCAGCGGTGGGTATATCAGTAAACTGTAACGTGCTATCGCCTGTACCGGTTTGCGCATGCGCCGCCGGGGCTGGCATCAAAAACAACAAGGCACAAACAGCCACTAACAATAAAATTCCTTTGCGCAGCATATGGCGACTTTTCGTTGATGTCATTACAGGGTGAAGTATATTATTTACCTAAAGGGATAGAGAACTCCACTTCATCCGGCGGCAGGCATTTTACGTTATTGCAAACCATAAACTCCAGCTTGCCGGTTACTGCGCTCGCTTTGGGCGATTTTAACTTTATCTTCTGGCTAAACACCACTTCTTTTTCAAAATAACCAACGTTCATTTTAAAAACATCCTCGTATTTGCTTATCGGCTTTGGCTCAACCGGTTTGCCAATTGTAGCGTATTCTTTAGATGGCTTAAAGGTAAATGTTGTTTTTACAGGCCCGCCCTCTTTAACCGTTTGCGAATAAATATGCCAATCCTTCTGGATGGTTGCCTTTAAATAAACAACCGCCTCGGTAGCGCTTAATTTTTTAGCGGCATATGACCACTTCACCGGTGCCTCTATCTGTGCACGTGCTGTTGCGGTTATTACCAGTGCTGCTATTGCTAAAAATAATTTCTTCATCTTATTGGTTTAAAAATGCTATCTCTTTTAAATTATATAATTCAATATTGCCATCCCGCTCAACCATCAGCAAGCCCGGTTCGGTTACGCCTTTTATACTGCCGCGGAACGGCAGGTTATTAGACGCATAAACGGCTTCTTCGTTTAATCGGTATAACCGGCTTTGGTAAGCATTCCTTACATCAACCGTTTTCCCGGCCTTCAACTTTAGGTACCATCCTTCAATATGGTTGCAAATTTGAGATAATATATCTTTTAATTCATAATCCCTTTGTAATATCTGCTTAACAGATATGGCATTACCGGCGCTTTCGGGGTAATTATCCTGGTTAATATTAAGCCCTATGCCAATTACTGCGTTGCGCATTTGTCCGCCTTGTATCATATTTTCAATTAACATGCCGCCAAGTTTCCTGTCGCGAAAGTAAATATCGTTGGGCCATTTAATTTTTAATGCATCGCCAAGCAGTGGGTGCAAGGCATCGTAAACGCCTAAACTAACGGCTCTTGTAAGGTCGAATTGTTGTGTGGGCGCTATAAAGGTGGGATTTAACAGCAGGCTAAAGGTTAAATTTTTGCCCGGCTGCGCGTGCCAGGTGTTTTTGTGTTGCCCCCGGCCTGCGTATTGTGCCTCTGCCATAATGACCGTACCTTCGAGTACTGGCTTGGAATTTGACAGGATATTTTTAAGATAATTGTTGGTAGAGTCCACTTCTTTCAGTGTCACTAAATTTTGTCCAACAAATAATCCTGAAATTGTGTTATTTTGCAACGTATAATATTTTATAAACCCAAATCGTTCAAAACTAATTCTTTTTGATGGTAAAAAGTAAAGTGATAAATGAATCCACCTATATTTCGGAACTTGCCATACATGGTATGCAGGAGAAAAAGGGGAATGAACTGGTAAGGCTCGACCTTAGAAATATCAAAAGTTCGGTAGCAGATTATTTTGTGATATGCCATGCCGACTCTGCCACACAAGTAAAAGCTATAGCAAATAGCGTTGAGGACGAAATTTACAAAGCCACGCAGCAAGACCCCTGGCGTAAAGAGGGGCTTGAATATGGCGAATGGATATTGCTGGATTATATTGATGTAGTTGTACATGTTTTCCGCACCGATAAACGTGAGTTTTATGGTGTTGAAGACCTATGGGGTGATGCTGAAATTAAAAGCTTTAAAAGCGCTTAAACAAAGCTCAGAAAACACAAAATACCCTTTTTAATTATTTATTATTGATGAGCTTGTAAAAAATGGAAATTAAAGATAAAAAGGCCGATGGCCAAAAACCGATAAGGAAAATTCCTAATAAAAAGATTACGCCAAAGCCGCCGAAGTTTAACTTAATGTGGCTTTATGCTATTGCCCTTATAGGCATAGTGGTAGTACCCACTTTTTTTAGCGGCAACCCGGGTAAACCGATAAACTTTCAACGCTTTGCCAACAAAATGCTAAAAACGCGCGATGTTGACAGGTTAGTTACCTATAAAAATGGCGACCTGATTGTGGCGGAGGTTTATATTAAGAAAGATAGCATTAACAAACCCGAGTACGCTGATGCCAATAAAAACCAGGGTACGTTAAAGGTTAATTCAGACGGGCCGCAGTATTATTTCACCGATGCATCTTACGAAAGCCTGAAGGCATCTGTAGCAGCAGCTGATAAAGCGGCTAACGACGGACTGGTGACTTCTATAGAATATCAGCAAAGCAAAGAAAACTTGCTGAGCAACTGGTTGGTGCAATGCATTATTATGGCCATACTGCTGGTAGGTGTTTGGCTGTTCATTATGCGTCGTATGGGCAGTGGAGGCGGTGGTGGTCCTGGTGGCCAAATATTCAATATCGGTAAATCAAAAGCTACCCTGTTTGATAAAGAAGCACAGGTATCGGTTACCTTTAATGATGTTGCCGGTTTGGAAGAAGCCAAGCAAGAGGTTA
>CBFGNE010000703.1:0-2683 GCA_965649995.1 uncultured Mucilaginibacter sp. | reverse complement strand
CCAGGTGTTGAATGCCACCACATTCCCTATCCTGTCGCGTACGGTTACCGGCTTTGGTTATCCTTATAGCTTGTTCAACGTCCCACTGAAAAAAGGCAAAAAATACGCCTGGCGGGTTATCTCATCAGACCCTGCCGGGAAAGTTGAGTTTAAAAACAAAGGCGTAAGCGGTGCATCGGTATTTATTTACGATAATATGCCTTTACCTGTTCCGCCAACACCTGCGCCACCTATGGCGGCCATTCCAAAGCCGATACCCGTCAAAGGTGCGCTTTTGGCCAACGATTTAGTTATCATGTCGCCAGTGTGCAGAACCGACCTTGTACCCGATAAAGCAGGCGCATTGCCCTCCAACGATGTAGTTTTAGGGCTTTACAGTAATCTTAATATCAACTGGCTATGGAGCGAGCAGGTGAATAAACTAAAAACGGCAACCGAAATAGATGCAAGCCTGCTCACTAATTTCACCGAAGCAACCTTGCCTGCAGGCAAAACAAAAATCGGCAAATACCAACTGGATTTTACGCGCACAACTACCAATAAACACACCAACAGCGAAAAAATGCTGCTGACTTATACCGTTAGCGCGCCTGCCGAAGAATTTAAGATGAACTGGTTCCAGGCCCTGGCGCAGGGATTTTTTTACGATGAAACATACACGGTAAAAATAACTGCATTTGATAAGGCAGGGCTGGTGATGAGCAGCACTACTTCCTGCCCGTTTACCCTGCGCGAAGAAGTGATGGACACTAACCCTAAACTCACCGTAGCGGGCAAGCTTACCTACACGCTCGATCAGAGCATATACCACGGCGCCAACTTCGCCAACATAACCTTACAGCTTTCCACTAAGCCAAAGCCTGACGTTGTTATTAATCACATCAACGGAAAGGATGTATCCACTGTCGTTTTAGACCCTGCACGCGGATCGGTTACCGTTAACGCCGATGCGGAGGGCAATTTTGTGGGGCAGGTACCCATTAACCTCACTAACGACATTGGTAATATGTACCTGGTTGCCCGCATTAACAGCTATTACTACGCACCTTTAGCCGGTAACATAGCTGTAACAATCCCTAAAGTGGCAACAGTAACCAAAAATGCAAAAGTTACCGTAGTACAGGATACCCTCAAACTTGGCAGTATAAAAACAACCGCTTATAACTATGCGCTTACCGTAACACTGAAAAAAGGCTACCCCAATAAGATCACCAATAACGATTTCGAGAAAGAGTATGGCGGCATTAATGGCTTCGACCCGATAGATTATTCGAATTTTAACGTAGATACCGCTTCGCTTAACCTGCTCGGTAGGTTACCATCCGGTATCCCTGTGCAGCTTTATCGTAAAACCAAAGCAAGCAGCCTGCCCTATTACGAAGGCGATGGCAATCAAAAAGTGATGGAAAATGGAACCGGTTTTATAAAAGTAGCCGAGAGCAAAACAATCACCACCCCAAAAGGCGTTACTACTGCAGTGTTTAATCGCCTTATCTGTAACTTCCAGGCGGGCGATGAGTATTACGTAAAAGCCATGCTGCTTGATACCGGCATCAACCACACCGAACAACTTGCCGGGCCAATACAAAAGTTTAAGTTTTCGCCAGCAACAGAATTGCTGCAAACTGTTACTTATCAAAAGAAGGCTATTTACAACATCATTTCTAAAAAGCCACCTATGGCAAGGGTTAAGGGCCGGGTAATGTTTCAATGGCCAAGTACGCCCGGAGTTTTGCACCCATTTGCCAATAAGCCATTCCAGGTTACCATGAATGTGGGCACAAACCAAAGCCCAAACAAACACGATATAAACTGCCAGGTATATTCGGCCGAGCTGCGCAAGCCCATTAAACTGCGCGACGGGACTACTAAATACGAGCCTTTTTCGCCGGGACCAAGCGGCGTGGTAGTTGGCCGCGGAATGACGGACGATAAAGGTTATTTCGACATTCAGATCTTCGATTTCATGCAAATGGGTGATATACAGGGTCTGGTGTTAGTGCCTACAAGCGAACCCACCGGCCCCAACTGCGCCGAGCAGGAAGCACAACGGAAAGCAGTTCAAAAAGAAATTGAGAAACTAAAGCTTGTAAAAGTTGAAGTTGGCGCAAAAGACAAAATAATAAAAGACGGCAAAGAGGTAATGGATGATGGCGGCCAGCAGTACATTGGGGGGCTATTCACCAATGCGGCAAATACCTATGATTTTGGACTGCCGGCCAACAACCAGGCTACCGCAACCGATAATATAGCCGGTATAGCCGACATAGTTGACGTAGCGATGGGAAAAGTTGACGTATATAAAGGCGGCGCACCGGCAGGCGGCGGTGCGGGCGCAATTCAAGCCCATGGCCCGGCTAATGATAATGATGAAGCAGGCATGAGCGGTTCGATACCAAACGAACCGGGAATAGACGACCGTTATTTTAGTATAGACGGCCTTAACAAATTTGTATCGTCATACAACGGCAACTCGGATAACAAACCTGGCCATTTTGTGGTGCAACCATTTGGCACAGTTGACCTGGGTACCATTGTGACAGAAGAAAAGGAGATAATGGATTACCCCATTAATATCTATGTAAACAACCAACCGAACAACAGTGCACTGGTAAATGCTAAAGTGGTTCTGTTCCGCAGTAAATCTGCACCCAAAATACCTATACCCGATGGCGAAGGCTCT
>CBFGNE010000702.1:0-2688 GCA_965649995.1 uncultured Mucilaginibacter sp. | reverse complement strand
CCTGCGTAAAGTGCTGGGCTTAAAACCTGCACCCGAGTTTGAAGCCTGGTTGCTGCGGCAGGGGATTATGGATGAGCAGGGCAACAAAACAAAGGGCGGCACAGCATCATTGTTAAATAAAACTGGGGGCTTATGGCTAAAATAGTAAAGCATCAACCAAACCCCGATGAACCGCTAAGCTTTTTAAAGGAGTTTACGCAGGCGCGGATAGCGATTGGCAGCACCGGTACCAGTATCCCCACCAAACAATCGTTGGAGTTTAAACTGGCCCATGCCCATGCCCGCGATGCGGTATATTCTGTGATGGATACCGAGGCCCTGGCCGAGGAACTGATGCAGTTTAACCTGCCCGTGGTGCAACTGCACAGCCAGGCGGCCAACCGCGAGCAATACCTGCAACGCCCGGACCTTGGCCGCCAGCTTGACGAACTATCCGTAAACCGCCTTGCCGACCAAATAGAAAACGATGGCATTGTGTTGATACTGGCCGACGGGCTGTCGGCAACGGCTATTAATCAGAACGCGTTAGCGCTGTTAAAACTGCTGATACCAAAATTGCATGCTGCCAAGCTAAAGTTGGCGCCACTTTGCCTGGTAGAGCAGGGCAGGGTAGCCATTGCTGATGGCATAGCTGCCGAACTGGGGGCATCTTTATCGGTTATCCTTATTGGCGAACGCCCCGGCTTAAGCGCTGCCGATAGCATGGGCGCCTACCTTACTTATATGCCCAAACCCGGCTTAACAGACGATTCGCGCAATTGCATCTCCAACATCCGGCCCGGGGGCTTGCCTGTTGATATTGCTGCCGATAAACTTTTTTACCTGATACAACAGTCGCTAAGCCGTAAGCTATCGGGTGTGGGGCTGAAGGATAATGAGGGGCTGCTAAATCCGGGTGATTTCAAGCCCCTCCTAAATCCTCCCCGGTAGGGAGGACTTGGGAAAAATAGCGAGGACGAAGCTAAAGTCTCCCCTTCCGGGGGAGATTTAGAGGGGGCTATTTGCTCGGTGTGAGCGTACAAAATAGTTGCAAATAGCCATTCCTACCGGGAATATATTATTGTATATTACAACTTAAAATAACCTTATCATGCACTCCAACGTTAACTTACCACAAACCCCTGCCACATTTTTACGCACAATTACCATTATCCACCTGGCATTAGGTGCCGGGCAGGTGCTTTTTGGTGTCGTAGTCCTTTCTCTCAGCAACCGCATCATCATAAACGTGCGCGATACACACGACCCGATGGTTTACCTGGTACCCCTGCTTGCCGTAACCTGCTTTTTCCTCAGCAACTTTATGTTTAAAAAGGTGCTCAGCAGCGCTATAAAACCCGAGAGTACCTTAAGGCAAAAACTGATGTACTACCAAACCGCGCTTATCATACGGCTGGCTTTGCTGGAAGGCCCGTCCTTATTTGGCATTGTGGCGTTTTTCCTTACGGGTTCACTCTTTTTCCTGCTGATATCGGGATTTTTAGTTTGCTATTTCATTTATATCAGGCCCACAAAGGATAATATTGAAGAGACGCTGGAACTGAGCTATGAAGAAAAGGAAGTATTTAACAGGCGGGACGAGTATTTGCAATAAGATTACCCAGGCTCATGCCAAAAGCCTTCGGCTTAGTGCCATCAACGGTGTAATGTTTTTGCGATAATTTTTGATGTTGGCAGCGCCGGGGCTTATCTTAGTTGGCATGAAAAACATCATCAACCTTTGCATACTTACTTTTTTATTGGCTGGCTGTAACTACACCGTTTACGATATGAACAAGGGCTTGTTAACGATTCCTAAAAAGGATTCGTACCTGGTAAAGTATTCGGTCGACATCCCCGCCGGGGCAAAAGCCCGGATAAGCTATACGGATAAAGATAAGGCCATGCAAACCGTAGAGGCCGCAAGCGGCAAATGGGAAAAGGAGGTTACATTGCCCTCCGGACAGGAGGTGATGCTAACGGTAGATGTGAAGCTGCCGCAAACCGACCCGGCAAGCCGGCTTACAACTATACAAACGGTTGACGGTATAGTTGTGGATGAGAAAGTACAAACGGGCAAAAAGGTGATGTACCGGTTTGGGTATAAATTGCCATAATGCGGTATATTTGCCTGCCATGTACCCCGAACTACTTGCCCATATTAAACGCTACGTTACCTTAACCCCAGCGGAAGAAGAGCTGCTTTGCGGCCGGATGGAACTGAAGAAATACAAAAAGAAAGCCGTGGTACTGGAACCCGGCTACCATTGCACCGGTAATTATTTTGTGCTGAAGGGTTTAATGAGGCAGTATTACGTAAATAAGAAACTGAACGAACAGATCATCCAGTTTGCGCTGGAAAGCTGGTGGATAGCCGACCAGGACAGCCTGCTGAATAAGCAACCTGCAACTACTTTTATCCAAACTATCGAAGAAACGCATGTGCTGTTGCTGCACGAACGCGACAGGGTGGAGCTGTTCCAAAAAATACCGGCGCTGGAGAGTTACTTCCGTATTATGATGCAAAAATCATTCATAGCGGCGCAGCGCCGCGTGGGCTACATCTTCAACCAAAATGATGAAGAGCGCTACCGGTCTTTTTCCAGCCTTTTCCCGGCTTTTGTGCAGCGCGTACCGCAATATATGCTGGCCTCGTACCTGGGCTTTACGCCGCAGTTTTTAAGCAGGATAAGAGCGAAGAAGACTTAA
>CBFGNE010000701.1:0-2691 GCA_965649995.1 uncultured Mucilaginibacter sp. | reverse complement strand
CGAATTTTTATTGCCGTTTGAAGTATCGTCGGTATTGCTGTTATCGGCAATGGTGGGCGCTGTTTTACTGGCAACCAAAGACCCTAAAGAACCAAAAGCAACCATCTGATGAACAGTGTAGCCAATACCATTCAAGCGGTGCCGCTTAACCATTACATATTATTAAGCGCTGTAATATTTTCTATCGGTGTTATGGGTGTGCTTCTACGCCGCAATGCCATTGTGATATTTATGTCGGTTGAGTTGATGCTTAACTCGGTTAACCTGCTTCTCACCGCATTTTCGGTTTACCGTGGCGACGCGGCCGGACAGGTTTTTGTGTTTTTTATTATGGCACTTGCCGCTGCCGAAGTTGCAGTTGGGCTGGCCATAATAGTAATGATATACCGCAACACCAATTCGATAGATATTAACGTATTGAACAGGTTGAAATGGTAAGTCCGGTTTCGGATTTCGAATTTTCAATTTCGGATTTAACAAGATAATAACGTACAACGGAAAAAATGAATCAATATATCTGGCTTATTCCTATACTACCTTTGGCCGGTTTTGTTATAAACGGACTGGGGCGTAACACCCTGTCGAAAAACGTTATTGGCGCTATTGGCAGCTTGCTGGTACTTGTTGCCTTTGGGATAAGTTTAGCTGCTTTCTTCCAGATAAAACAAACGGCTACTCCAATAAACGTTACATTGTTTAACTGGATAAGCGTTGGCGATATAAAAATACCTTTTGCTTTCCTGATAGATCAGTTAAGCTCTATAATGCTGTTGATCATTACAGGCGTGGGGTTCCTTATCCATCTGTATTCTGTAGGTTACATGCACGATGATGCCGGCTTTGGTAAGTTCTTCGCGTACTTAAACCTGTTTGTATTCTTCATGCTGCTGCTGGTAATGGGCAGCAATTACATTATTATGTTTATTGGCTGGGAAGGCGTGGGTTTATGCTCGTACCTGCTCATCGGTTTTTGGTATACCAATGCCAGCTATGCCGATGCCGCCAAGAAAGCATTCATCATGAACCGTATTGGCGACCTTGGCTTTTTACTCGGCGTGTTTTTATTAACAGCCGTTTTTAAAAGCGTAGAGTTTGCTACTATTTTCCCAAAAGCAGCCACGATGGTAAGTGGGGACATGTTCTTTACTGTAGTCACTTTGTTACTGTTTATTGGCGCGATTGGTAAATCGGCGCAGTTGCCGTTGTTTACCTGGTTGCCCGACGCAATGGCCGGTCCAACACCGGTTTCGGCGCTGATACACGCGGCTACCATGGTTACAGCAGGTATCTATATGATTGCCCGCTCAAACGTACTCTTTTCAATGGCACCCGAAACAATGGAGGTTATTGCGATAGTGGGTTTAACAACCGCCTGCTTTGCCGCGCTGATAGCCCTAACACAAACCGACATTAAAAAGGTACTGGCCTATTCAACCGTATCGCAATTAGGCTACATGTTTTTAGGTTTGGGCGTTGGCGCTTATACCGGCTCATTCTTCCACGTATTAACCCACGCTTTCTTTAAAGCGTTATTGTTCCTGGGTGCAGGCTCGGTTATACACGCCATGAGCGGCGAACAGGATATGCGCAAGATGGGTGGCTTAAGCGGTAAGATCAAGATCACATTTGCTACCATGCTCATTGGTACTATTGCCATTTCAGGGATACCGCCGTTCTCGGGCTTCTTTTCAAAAGATGAAATCTTAGCAGCGGCATTCGCACACAGCACTACCTTTTATGTGGTGGGGGTATTTACAGCAATGCTCACTTCTTTCTACATGTTCCGGATGATGTACCTTACTTTTTGGGGTAAATTCCGCGGAACGCACGAACAGGAGCACCACCTGCACGAATCGCCACCAAGCATGACCATCCCATTGATAGTATTAGCGATATTATCTATTATCGGAGGTTTCATAAACGTTCCTACGGTGCTATGGGGGCATCACGAGTTGGCCGACTTCCTTGCTCCTGTATTTGAAGATACTGCAAAAATTTTGGGCGAGCACGAGTTGAGCCATAGCACAGAAATTACTTTAATGCTGATATCGGTTGGGGTAGCTTTGGTAGCCATGATTTATGCATATGTTAAATATGTAAAAGGTGGCAGCCTGCCGGTATCTGATGAAGAAGAGCGCCCGGCACTGGCGAACCTTTCCTACCACAAGTTCTATGTTGACGAATTGTACGACACCATCATCCGCAAGCCGCTCGATTTCCTTTCGGAATTTTTATATAACATAATTGAAAAATTAGGTATCGATGGATTGGTGAACGGGCTTGGCAAAGGCACAATAGAATCGAGCAAAGGCTTGCGCTTGTTGCAAACGGGCAATGTGGGCTTTTATATTTTTATGATGGTAGTAGGTATAGTGGCCATTTTGATATACGGGATAACTAAAATATAAAACAATAGCGTTTTTAACATATAAAATGACGGTTAGCATTTTACTTTTTTTACCGATAGTAGCAGCGCTTGTAGTATTGCTGTTTAAAAACGAGATGGCAAAGCATGTTGCTATGTTTTTTGCCATTGCCGAACTGGCTATTGCCTTATATTTTTTAAGTGGCTTTGTCCCCGATGCTTCCTTACAATACGGGATTGATGTACCTTGGATAAAACAGTTCGGTATTTATTTTAAAGCAGGTATCGATGGCATTAGCATGATAATGGTATTGCTTACCACAGGG
>CBFGNE010000700.1:0-2725 GCA_965649995.1 uncultured Mucilaginibacter sp. | reverse complement strand
GTAGGCATCATCCCAAATGGAGATGGCCATGGGTACCTGCAAAACACCGGCAGCGTTAAACGTTTCAAAAAACAAGCCTTCCGATGTAGAGCCGTTGCCGATGGTACCAAAAGCTACCTCGTTGCCATTAACCGAAAACTGATCAAGGTATGCCAGCTCTTTATTCTGCCGGTACAGTTTTGATGCGTAGGCCAGCCCCAACAGGCGCGGCATGTGCCCGCCGGTGGTAGATAAGTCTGATGCTGTATTTTTTGTTTCGGCCTGGTTTACCCATTTACCGTCGGTATCTACAAAACGCGTGGCGTAGTGGCAGTTCATTTGCCTGCCGGCCGATGCGGGGTCTTTCTCAATATCGGGGTGTGCGTACAGTTGAGCAAAAAACTCCTTAAGGTTGCTCATGCCGGTAGCAAACATAAAAGTTTGGTCGCGGTAATAACCAGCGCGCCAGTCGCCCGCACGGAAAACTTTGGCCATGGCCAGTTGGGCCACTTCTTTGCCGTCGCCAAAAATGCCAAACTTCGCTTTACCGGTAAGCACCTCGCGGCGGCCCAAAATACTTGCCTGCCTGCTCTCGTAACCAATACGGTAATCGTTGGTCACAATTTTCCTGAAATCATCAAAACTGAGTTCGGCAGCTTTTAGGTCATCGCCAGTGTGTATTACAGTTTCGGGCATACAATATTTTGATTAGGCGGTAAAATTATAAAATTCTATTCTGTTTTTGTAATTGGTACCGGTAAAACATATAGTTTGTGCAATAGTTTTTAATTTAGGTTAAACCTTTTATATTTGTAACAATCAAACAGGTAATTATGAAAAAAATAATGATGATTTGCGCAGTGTTTTTAGGCTTAGCCTTCACTGCAAACACTGCAATGGCGCAGGACGATACCAAAGCGGAGTTTAAATTTACCGAAGAAAAACACGATTTTGGTAAAATACCACAAGGCACACCGGTGACAACTGTATTTGAATTTACTAATGTTGGGCAGGAGCCGCTTATCTTAACAGATGTACGCCCTACCTGTGGTTGTACCATTGCCGATTACACAAAAACACCTGTGTTGAAAAATGGTAAAGGCACTATCAAAATTACCTACAATGCGGCAGTTGCTTCGGCATTTAACAAAACCATTGTGGTAACATCAAACGCAAAAACGCCTACCAAATATTTAACTATTGTAGGCGAGGTAGTTGCTAAACCGGCGGCAAGCAGTAAGTAAGCACGCCGGTTATTTAAAAAATATTAAAAGGCATCGCAACAGCGGTGCCTTTTTTGTTGCCACTTACCCAAAGTCCACATTGCGTGTTGCCCACCGCCTAAAAGCTGCTGTTTATCCAGTTCGGCTTTCTTAGCACCGCCGTAAGCGCATTCATTTTGAAAACAAAACTTTCCACATGATTTTGTACATTTGTTTAACAACGTCGATACAGGAATGCAGGCACTTGATTCAAATAGAAAATTGATAGATGGCTATCTCGAACTCTTCAAAAATTTGAGTTCAAGCAATAAGCTTGAGTTAATTTCCGGCTTGGCTGATTCTTTGAATGCCGGAGCAACAGAAAACCATAATTCTTTAAGTGCTCTTGTTAGCGACTTCATACCTGAAAAAAGTGCGGATGTTATTATCGATGAATTGAAAGCGGCGAGAAGTTTCACCCGAGATACTGATGCGTTTTGAAACAATACCTGCTTGATACTAATATCTGCATCTACCTTCTTAAGGGATTATTCGCGATATCTGAAAAAATCGAAGCAATTGGACAGGATAAATTTTTTCTTTCCGAAATAACAATAGCCGAGTTAAAATTCGGAGCGGCAAATAGTGATTTTCCCGACAAGAATGCCGAAAAAATAGCGTTGCTTCAGCAAATGTTTAAGGTTATACCTATTTTCAATTCTTTAGATATTTACGCCAGAGAGAAATCGAGATTAAAGAAAACCGGTAGAATATTAGACGATTTTGATTTACTGATAGGCGCTACTGCAATATCAAATGATTTGATACTTATCACAAGGAACGTTTCGGATTTTGAAAGGCTGGATGGAATCGAAATAGAAAACTGGACAATTAAGTTATAGACCCCTCGCCATGTTGACATCGATTAAGCGCGTGAATGGGTAATCAATATCATTAATTAAGCTATCCTCCATCGAAAAAGTTTTCCTATAAATTATTTCGGAGGTATGCTTCCAATACGGTGCAAACCGGCTCATCAGGGCTGTACTTTTTTTACTAATTTTGCGCCATGCCAAAAATTTCGCAAAAAGGGCAGCGGATGCCTGCCTCGCCTATACGTAAGCTAACGCCATTTGCCGATAAAGCTAAGCTGGAAGGCAAAAAAGTATACCATTTAAACATCGGCCAGCCGGATATAGAAACCCCGGAAGGCATGCTGAACGCTATAAAAAACATCAGTTTTAAGGTTTGGGCCTATACACCTAGCGAGGGCACATTAAGCTACCGCAAGAAGCTGGTTGAATATTACAACAAACTGGGCTACAATATCACCCCCGAAAATATAATCGTAACTACCGGCGGTTCGGAAGCCATTACCATTGCCATGATGAGCTGCCTGGATGATGGCGACGAGGTGATTATCCCCGAGCCATTTTACGCCAATTACAATGGCTTTGCCAACCAAACAAATGTGGTGGTAAAACCCATTTTATCGTACATCGATAACGGTTTTGCCCTGCCCCCTATCAGCGAATTTGAAAAGC
>CBFGNE010000699.1:0-2726 GCA_965649995.1 uncultured Mucilaginibacter sp. | reverse complement strand
CCGGATGAGCACATCATCAGATGCCGACACTGTAAAAAAATATGGCGCTAAAGCTAAATATGGCGTGGTTTACATCTATACTAAAAAAGCAAAATAATAAACCTTTATATAGTTAATTAACAGAGGTAAGGCCGGGTAATTATTTTACCCGGCCTGCTGTTTTTTATTCTGTACTATGGTGTTCTTAAAATTGTGCAAAAGGAAGCCCCTCATTTATACTTTTTGCTTGTAGCAGCCAATTGGCAGGGATTTTGATTAATAGTTAATAACGCAAAACTTATTATTAACAAATACTATGTCTATTTCAGCATACCAACAACAACCGTCGGACGTACAACTTACTGTTGTGAATGTAAACAAGTTGCCAAACGCTACGGCGACCACGGGGGTAGCGTCATCAAAAATATTTACCATTTCGTTTAATTACCAGCAAAAGGGCTACCGTACCAAGGTGATGAAGGTACTTTATGCCGGTAAAGATGCGATGTACAAGGTAGTAATGCCTGCAAGCCTTAATAGCGGTACTTGTATGTATTGGTTGCAACGCCAGGAGCAAGGCTGGGAAATCATCATAGGCGAACCTATGGACAGTAAACTATTAAAAGCCATTACAACCGCTATTGGCACCCTGGAATAAGGGGCGACTGCTACTTAAAACGGTTCTCCAAACTCAACAATAAAAAAAGGCCCCGAATTTCGGGGCCTTTTTAGGTTTATAATGGTTTGAAAAAACTTATACAGTAGGTTCCACATTACCCGCATCGTTAAGGTACAGCGGACGCTCCTTTTTATAGATAGCAGCAAATATAAGGGCAAAAACAAAAACGAATATAACCCCTACCGCGAACGATTGGATTTGCTTGCCAACGGTAATATTCTTTTGCTCTTCAAACTTTTTGTGCACATCGTCAAGGCTCTTGTCAATAGCTGCCTGGTCGGCCGAAGTCTTCTCCAACATATTGGTCATCACATTAACCATAGCGGCCTCAGTTTTATCAACCATATTGGGTTCAATCAGTTTAGCAAACAGAACGCTGCTAATGAGGTAACTAACGACATAAGCAGTAAAAAACATAATAAATATACCGGTAACGGCTTGTTTAAAATTCCAGAATCCGCCAATAGTTTTACGCAGGTCGCCAGAAAATAGCGCGGCAAGCACAATAGGTATTATAATTGATAATACTACCGGGCCTGCTATGATAGCTAACATGGAGGATGCCATACCGGTCATGAAATAAAACGACAGGATGCCAAGCACTCCCATTATCAGGCCTAAAACAAGCCCTTTGTTTAGGCTTTGCTTTTTTAGTTGTTTGTCAAAATCTTCGGTCATGATTGTAAAGGTTTAATTATAAGTTTAAATTTTATTTAAAGCTAACTAATATTTCTAAAACCGCCATGTCAAAAGATTTATTTATTGCATTATCGGCGTAAGCGCTCAGTTCATCCCCAGATGGCTCTGTGTTTTGAAAAAAGCATATCATTGGGTAAAACAGTTCTTTTAATTCCGAATCTTCCGGCAGTGTGCTTGCAACTTTTGCTATCTGGGCGGGCGGGCTTTCTACCAATATCTGGTTGGCAATTACTGGTTCATATATACGGTACTCATCCTGAAATTCGTCCTCATCTACCAGTAGGAATTCTTTCAGGTAATCTTCCAGCTCAGGATCTATATCTTCGTCTTCGCACTCGTTAAGGTAAAGCAGCAAGTTTAATAGTTCGGTGCCCCTATCTAGTGTTTGCTCTTCAATCCTTTCCCATTCTGGGGTTTCCAGGTAATCGTCTTCCAGCTTCTTTACGTCTTCGCTAAAGAAATTTACCAGCAACAGGTCGAAAAACACCTCGCGAAGCTCTTCCAGCTTTGGGTTATCGTTAAATATATCGTCGAGCAAGTCAACCTTTTTCAGGAAAACATCATCAGACGAGAAAACAGATTCGAATGTAGCATTGAGTGCAATCGCATTAAAGCTGTCGTATTTAGAGAAGGCCGCCAGCGCGCCTGTAATAGCTGCACTTATTTTTTGGTCAGTCATGATTGATTAGAGTTAGATGTTTGATTATTATTACAGGTTAACAAAACTTTTCCTTTTAAATGCTGCCCCAGCAGCGGAGAATTATAGCTTTTAGATAGGTTTGCTGCCCGGCTATACTCCCATTCCGCTTCTGTATCCAACAAAACGAGGTTGGCTTTTTCGCCTTCCAAAAATGCAGGCACGTCTACATTTAATATTTTGCGCGGGTTGATGGATAGTTTCTGTACAATGAGCCCTACCGGCAACCCTGCTTTTACCGCCAGCGAAAACGCCGTTTGTAGACCGATGATACCATACTCGGCCACCTCAAACTCTACATCCTTAAATTCTATCTCGTGCGGAGTGTGCTGGGTTACCAGTGCATCAATAGTGCCATCTGTTAAGCCCGTTATCAGCGCATCCACATCTGCCTGGGTACGCAGGGGTGGTTTTACCTTATAAAGGCTGTCGAAGCCTATTAATGCTTCGTCGGTAAGTACAATGTTGTGTATGGCGGTATCGCAGGTAACTTTAAGCCCCCTTTTTTTTGCTTCGCGGATAAGCTCTACCGAGCGTGCGGTGGATATGGTAGTGAAATGGATATCCGTACCCGAATCTTCCGCCAGGTAAATATCGCGTGCAATCATCAGTTCTTCGGCAAGCGATGGGATACCTTTCATGCCCAGCATGGTGCTTACTACGCCCTCGTTC
>CBFGNE010000698.1:0-2726 GCA_965649995.1 uncultured Mucilaginibacter sp. | reverse complement strand
GGCATGGATAGAGTGATAGAATATCACTGAGTCCGCATCCAGATTTTCAAGTGTTCCTGACTCTTTCATCTGAGTTTTGTTAGTGACCGCGTAGAAATTTGTTGTAAAGGTTTCACCCATAAGCTATCTTTTTTTGTTTAGATAAATAACGAAGGTTAAACGCGATTATTTTATGAAGATGAAAATTAAATGAAATTTTTTTCACTTGCTTAACCTCCTGATAATGTTTGCCTAAGCACACAGTCATTGTGTTTAACCGACACAAATAAAACGCAGCAATTGAATGATTATTTCAGCCCACAAAAAAAGAAAAAGCCGCCCCAAAGGGCAGCTCAATTAATTTCTTACTGATCTTTATCCGCTCTTAAACAAACCTCTAATTCTTCAAACTCAACTCTTTGGTCTGCATCATTTTGCGCAGGTTGTTCAATGCATAGCGCATACGGCCAAGGGCAGTGTTAATACTTACGTCGGTAACATCTGCAATTTCCTTAAAACTCATATCGCCAAAGTGGCGCATAATTAATACTTCCTTTTGCTCGGACGGCAGCAGTTGTATCAACGATTTCAGATCCTTGTGGGTTTGTTCGCGCACCAGGCGGTCTTCGGCGCTTTCGTCGTAGTTACCCAATACTTCAAAAATATCAAAGTCGTCGCCGTTGCTTACCATAGGCGCACGTTTTTCGCGGCGGAAATGGTCTATCACCAGGTTGTGCCCAATACGCGTAACCCATGGTAAAAACTTGCCCTCTTCGTTGTATTTGCCGGCTTTTAGTGTATTAATAACCTTAATAAACGTATCCTGGAAAATATCTTCGGCCAATGCTTCGTCTTTAACGAGCAGGTAAATAGAAGTATAAATTTTTGATTGGTACCTCCGGATGAGCTCAACAAGCCCTGCTTCGTCACCGGCGATATATAGATGGATTAGATCCTGATCACTTTTCAATTGAAAATCCATAGACACTACTAATAAACTAAATTAAATGTTTTATCGTTATTACAAGTAGAGTTCTATCTATAGCGTTTCTTTTAGGGGTTAAAAAATGTTACCCTCAAATATAATAATCTTCAAAATAAAAACAAATATTTTTTAGAGAGGGCATTGTCATGCCTGCATCATAAAGTTTACATGTCAGTATATTGCAAGTATTCATTTATTCTTCCCACTATTCTTAAACCTGCTTGCAAAAAGCTAAATATTTTAGGATTTTTGCGGTTGGACGGAAACATGGCTTATTAGCGATGGTTCATTCCCATCAAAATATAAAAATGTCAGTTAATGGTTTAATGGGTATTACCGTTTAGACACAGGCTTTAGTAGATGGTTTAAAACCTATTTATTAAATATTTGTGATAACTACTATCCATATACCATCAGCTATGAATTCATAAATAATGATCAAAGAAGCCGAAAAAGATCCGCAGAAGCATATCATCATAAAAGGGGCACGGGTACACAACCTCAAAAACATGGACGTGGCCATCCCTAAAAACAAGCTGGTGGTTATCACCGGCATGTCGGGCTCGGGTAAATCCTCGCTGGCCTTTGATACCCTTTACGCCGAAGGCCAACGCCGGTATGTAGAAAGCCTGAGCAGTTATGCGCGCCAGTTTTTGGGCCGGATGAATAAACCGGATGTAGATTATATTAAAGGTATAGCGCCGGCGATTGCCATAGAGCAAAAAGTTATTACCAGCAATCCGCGCTCTACCGTGGGTACCAGTACCGAGATTTACGATTACCTTAAACTGCTTTTCTCCCGCATCGGCAAAACCATATCGCCAATATCGGGCGGTATTGTGAAAAAGGACAGCGTTACCGACGTGATCAATTTTATTATGAGCCTGCCGCTGGATACCCAGGTAACCATCCTTTGTCCGCTGCACCCGCATAATAACCGCAGCCTTAAGGAAGAGCTTGCCGTGTTGATGCAAAAAGGCTTTATCCGTGTAGAATACAACGGGCAAGTGCACCGCATAGAAAGTATGCTGGAAGATGAAAGCATTGACAACACCGCCTTTGGCGAAAAAGGCGAAGTGGAACAGGTAAAAAGCAAAGCTAAAACCAAAAAGGCTGCTGCCGAATCTGAGGCAGACCATTCGCAAACCACTACTTATGATGCTTTACGTATCGTGATAGACCGGATCACCAAAAACGACGAGGATGAAACCGTGAGCCGCCTGGGCGATAGTATCCAAACCGCATTTTTTGAAGGCAAGGGCGATTGCTATGTACGCTACCGCGAACCGGAAAGCGAAGTGGAGAACGAACGTTTCTTTTGCGACCGCTTTGAACTGGATGGCATACGCTTTGAAGAGCCATCGCCAAATTTCTTTAGCTTTAATAACCCGTATGGCGCTTGTAAGCGTTGCGAAGGCTATGGTAAGGTGATTGGCATCGACGAAGATTTGGTTATCCCTGATAAAAGCAAAACCGTTTACGAGGGCGCTATTGCCCCCTGGCGCGGCGAAAAAATGCGCGAATGGAACGATAAGCTGGTGAAAAGCTCGCTGAAGTTTGATTTCCCTATCCACCGTCAATACAACCAGCTTACCGAAGAGCAGCAACGCCTGCTGTGGACCGGCAACCAATACTTCCGCGGGTTGGATGAGTTTTTTAAGGAGATGGAAGAGCAAACCTATAAAATACAATACCGGGTTTTGCTATCGCGATACAGGGGCAAAACCACCTGCCCCGAGTGTAAGGGCAGCCGTTTGCGTAA
>CBFGNE010000697.1:0-2727 GCA_965649995.1 uncultured Mucilaginibacter sp. | reverse complement strand
TGTTCAAAAATTTTGATCTTTCTCATGTTGCTTGCTATTAGTTTATTTGTTTCTACAAAGTTAAAGCGAACCGGATAAACGCGATAGTGGCGAAAAGAACATTAAAAGGGTCTTATGCGACTATTTTATCGGCTCAATAGCCCTGTGAATTGCCTAAAATCGAATTACGGATTTGAATTGGGGTCTATAAATTCTGCTCATTCCGTTAATTCCTTTAAATTCGGGATCAGGCAATCTTCACGAAAACGTTACCGTACAAAAAAGGCGCATCAGATGCAGCCGTGCTTAACTTTCTGTTATATTTGAAATGTAAACCAATATACATCTCCCGTTAATGAAAAAACAACTATTGCTACTGCCAGTGTTACTGCAACTGCTTTCTTTTTCCGCATCGGCACAAACAAAAAACATATACCATAAAGGCTGGGTAGATTTTAACAAAAACGGCAAAATGGACGTTTTTGAAGACCCTAAGCAAACTGTAGAGAAGCGGATTAACGACCTGCTGAGCCAAATGACTGTTGACGAAAAGACCTGTCAAATGGCTACCCTTTACGGTTACAAACGTGTTTTAAAGGATGAAATGCCTGTAGAGCGCTGGAAAACCGAAATATGGAAGGACGGCATAGCTAATATAGATGAGGAACTGAACAACCTTACATCTACAACGGACGATGCACCCACACAATATTCGTTCCCTTTTAGCAAACATGCATCTGCTATTAATACCGTGCAAAAATGGTTTGTGGAAGAAACGCGCATGGGCATCCCGGTTGATTTTACTAACGAGGGGATACATGGGTTAACGCATGACCGTGCTACCCCGCTGCCTGCCCCTATATCTATAGGTGCCACCTGGGATAAACAACTGGTGCGTCGCGCCGGCCAAACCGTTGGCCGCGAAGCTAAAGCTTTGGGTTACACCAATGTTTACGCACCGATATTGGACCCTGCGCGCGACCAACGCTGGGGCCGTGTGGTAGAATGCTATGGCGAAAGCCCGTTCCATATAGCCGAACTGGGTAAACAAATGGTATTGGGTATCCAGGAAGAAGGCGTGGCATCTACCCTGAAACATTATGCTGTTTACAGTATACCAAAAGGCGGCCGCGATGGCAGTGCCCGCACCGACCCGCATGTGGCGCCACGGGAAATGCACCAGGTATATTTATACCCCTTTCGCCGGGTGATACAGGAAGCGCACCCGATGGGCGTAATGAGCAGTTATAACGATTATGATGGCGTGCCTATCACCGGTAGTTACTACTTCCTTACAGAGCTGCTGCGCCAGCAATTCGGGTTCCAGGGCTATGTGGTGTCGGACAGCGAGGCTGTAGAGTTTTTATACTCTAAGCACAAAGTAGCCGGCGATTACAAGGAAGCAGTAAGGCAGGCCGTAGAGGCCGGCTTAAATGTGCGTACCAACTTTACCATGCCCCAAACTTTTATATTGCCGTTGCGCGAGCTGATAAAAGAGAATAAGGTATCGATGAAGGTGATTGATAGCCGGGTAGCGGACGTGCTGCGGGTGAAGTTTCGCCTCGGGTTGTTTGACGCCCCTTACGTAAAAGACCCCAAAGCAGCCGATAAACTGGTGCATACAGCGGCCGACGAACAAATGAGCCTGCAAATGAACCGCGAGAGCATGGTATTGCTAAAAAATGAGGGCAACCTGCTGCCGCTTGATAAAACCAAATTGAAGAACATTTTGGTTACAGGCCCGCTGGCAGTGGAATCTAATTACACTATTAGCCGCTATGGCCCATCGCACAACCCTATCATCAATGTTTACGATGGCATAAAAAAATATGCAGGCAGCAGTGCCAATGTTACCTATGTAAAAGGCTGCGATATAGTAGACGCGACCTGGCCGGAGAGCGAGATAATTGAAACACCGCTAACCGCAGCCGAACAAGCCGGCATTGATTCGGCGGTTGCGCAGGCCAGGTTATCTGATGTGGTAATTGCCGTAGTAGGCGAAGATGTGCGTAGGGTTGGCGAGAGCCTCTCTCGCACAGGGCTAAACCTGCCGGGGCGCCAGCTAAAACTGATACAAGCATTACAAGCAACGGGTAAACCCGTAGTTATGGTAATGATAAACGGGCAGCCGCTTACTATTAACTGGGAAAATAAGTACGTGCCAGCCATTTTAGAGGCCTGGTTCCCCAGCGTGCAAAGCGGGCAGGTAATTGCCGAAACCCTTTTTGGCGATAACAACCCCGGCGGCAAACTGGCCATTACCTTCCCGAAATCGATCGGGCAGATAGAATTTAACTTTCCCTTTAAACCAAATTCGCAGGCGGGCCAGGGCGGGCAAAACAGTTGGGGTAAAACCAGCGTGAACGGTGCACTGTACCCATTTGGCTATGGCTTAAGTTATACCAAATTCGAGTATAGCAATCTGGTGGTTTCGCCCGAAAAAGAGAATGCACAGGGCGATATCAGCGTATCGGTAGATGTGGCCAACACAGGGGGCCGCAAAGGCGATGAAGTGGTGCAGTTGTACCTAAAAGACAATATCAGCAGCGTAACGACCTACGAGTTCGATCTGCGGGGCTTCGAGCGCATCAGCCTGGCACCCGGAGAAAAGAAAACGGTGCAGTTCACCCTCCACCCGGACGACCTCGCCTTGCTGGATAAAAACATGAACTGGACGGTGGAGCCCGGCACCTTCACCGTAATGATAGGCGCATCATCGGAGGACATTAAGTTGAAAAAGGAGTTTGT
>CBFGNE010000696.1:0-2735 GCA_965649995.1 uncultured Mucilaginibacter sp. | reverse complement strand
TAATGGAAACAGCGCTAATCCCTGTTAAATAACGGTTTACCAACGTAATATTGAGGGCGTAGGATAACGTTGCGAGGATAACGAGAAGCCCAAAAGCGATTTGGCCAAGATGCGCATGGCCGCCGGACAGGAAAAGCAATGCGATCCCGCTAAATCCGATTAAGATACCTAGCGCCTGCAATTTTGCGATCTTTTGTTTAAATAAGATAAATGCCAGCAATACTACGAAGATTGGCGTGAGGGAATTAAGTGTACCCGCCAGTGCACTGTCAATCCGGGTTTCTGCATAACAAAACAGAAATGCAGGGCCCAGGCTTCCAAATAAGCCGGAGAGCGCCAACAGGCCGAATAGCCGTCGTGGTACAGACTTAAAATTTTTAATGACCACAGGTAGCAAAACGATGCCTGCCGTACAGATACGAAATGCGGCAACCTGTGTGTAGCTTAGCAATGTCTGCCCGTTGCTTCCGTAAAGGCCCAATTTCATAAGGATAAACGAACTGCCCCAAATGAAACAGATAGTGAAAAATAACACCCAGTTAACTATCCCTGAAAGTCTTTTTACTGGCGGTCTAAGTGCCCCCATAGTTTAGTTCTTTAAGATACGCTGCAATTGCCTGGCCGTTTTAAAGCCGCACTGTGCTGCTATATATTCTATGGTGTATTTCGGATTATTAAGCATCGTATTGGCAAATTCCTTCCGAAGCAGGGTAAGATACTCCAAGATTGTAGACCCGGTCTTTTCCTTGAATACACGGCTAAGATTACGGGGGCTCATGTTTACCAATGCTGCAAGTGTTTCGATATTATTTTCCTTCGACAAGTTTTCTATGAGGTAATCCTGTACCTCGTGAACCTGGGGGTTGATATGATTTCGGTAGTCCAGGTAGATACTTTGTTGCTTATGCCTCCCGCTCCGGCGGTGGTATACGACCAGGCCACGGGCAACCTTATGGGTAAACAGCGGGCCCTTTAAGTCTTCGAGGATGGATAAGGCAAGGTCGATCCCTGCGCTGATCCCAGCGCTGGTATAAACGTTATTGCTTTTAACATAAAGTATATCAGACTGAACCTTTGCCTGCGGAAACCGCTCCTGGAGATCTTTTACTCTACGCCAGTGCGTTGTGCATTCCGTATCTTTTAACAAGCCCGCCATGCCCAGGGCAAACGCACCATTACAAATAGAACATATGGTTATCCGTTTTTGAGAACATTCCATCAGCCAGTTGAAAAACGGGCGTTGGGCCCCAAATTGAATACTGCTCACATATTCGTAATCCATCCCGGGTACAAAAACGAAGTCGCCCTCCCGCAGCTTTGCCTCGCTAAAATTTTTTATCTTGCCAAAACCGAGGCCGGCTGTAGATTCCGGTTCGGGGGCGAAAGAGTAATACTCCATGTCCACCTCAAATCCGTAAAATTTTGCTTCTGTAAATACCTGTACCGGCCCGGCGAGGTCAAGCAATTCAACGGAAGGCGGTATAATAAATGCGATCTTCTTCATGCTTTAAAGATAGGTAATAAGCTTTTTCGCTAAAGGACAACAAGCGGTCATAAAAAGACAATCAGTACGTAAAGGTAATACCTGCGCCATAGCCCATGTCACTGTCGTAATGAGTCGACGCGGAAACGTACTTGGTAACCACGTACCTCAAGCCTGCCATGTACTCTTTATCGGTATTGAGCATAAAACTAAAGCGCATGCGGGAGGATAACGGGACATCCTCTCTCGACAGCTGGAACCGAAACTTTCCTTTTGTGTCAACCCGCGCGTCTGCTATCACCAGCATCGGAAGTGTGTATTCTATACCGGCACAAAAAGCTTTACGGTCTTCCAGCGAGCTCTGCGATCCGAAAATATTTTGCTTTGCCGCTTTATAGTTATTGCGCCGGAAATCCCAGCCTATATAGGGCAGCAACCATTGCATGGCGCCGATGTAACGGCCTATATGGCTCTCTGTTTCGTAGCCATCGGAACTATTCAAACCGATGCGCCATTCCGTTTGGAACCTGTACCGGGTATTGGTGAAGTTTAGTTCGCCATCGCTGCCATTCGTTTCCAAACCTATTTTAGCGGCGAGGTGGATCTTCTGGTCATCCGCGTATATTTTGCGAAGCCCTGCAGCAGCATCCGGTATCTCAGGGTTTACGGGCGAGTTTTCGTAACTAAAGATCCGGCCCATCCCGCTCATCATGTGATAAAGGATATGGCAATGAAAGAACCAGTCACCGCTTTCGGTTGCCGCAAATTCCAGCGTATCGGTCTCCATGGGCATAATGTCAACTACCGTTTTTAAGGGGGAATATTCTCCCTGCCCGTTGAGCAACCTAAAAAAATGCCCGTGCAGGTGCATTGGGTGGCGCATCATGGTGCCGTTATATATGATAATGCGGATGTTTTCGCCCTTTTTAATCAGGACTTTATCCGTTTCTGATACGGCTTTATTATTTATCGTCCATACGTAGCGGTTCATATTTCCCGAGAGGTTAAAATGCAGCTCCCTGGTCGGTGTATGCGGAAGTGTTGTTTTTTCTGGCGAACGAAGCATAGCATAATGTAAGGTAACTGTTTTATCCAAATTTTCGGGGTACATTACCGTATTCATGTCCATCTGCTGCAAGCTCATCTTCATGTCCATTTCGTTCATGCTGCCGTCCATATTCATCATCCCATTCATCATTTTCATTCCCTCGAAGTATTTCAACCTCGGTAAAGGCCCGGCCGGTACAGCCGG
>CBFGNE010000695.1:0-2741 GCA_965649995.1 uncultured Mucilaginibacter sp. | reverse complement strand
ATCGATGATCATTAGCCCCAAATCCTTAAACTTCACATCCTTGCTCACCAAGCGGTGCGTACCGATGATAATATCTACCTTTCCCTCTTTCAGCTTGGCAAGGGTGTCTTTGATCTGCTTACTGGTTTTAAACCGGTTGATGTAGTCGATGTTGGCCGGGAAGCCCTTCAGGCGGTCGCTAAAGGTTTTATAATGCTGGGCGGCAAGGATAGTGGTCGGCACCAATATGGCAACCTGCTTGCTATCCGCAACGGCTTTAAACGCTGCGCGGACGGCTATCTCGGTTTTGCCAAAGCCAACGTCGCCGCAAATAAGGCGGTCCATCGGGTGCGGCGATTCCATATCCTTTTTAAAATCGGTTGTAGCTTTCTCCTGGTCGGGCGTGTCCTCGTACAGGAAGGAGGCTTCCAGTTCGGTTTGTAAATAACTATCCGGCGAAAAAGCGTTCCCGTCCTGCGCTTTACGCAGTGCGTAAAGTTTGATCAGGTCGCGGGCTATATCCTTAACTTTTTTTTTTGTTGTTTTCTTCAGCCGCTCCCAGGTATCGGTGCCCAGCTTATTCATGCGGGGCTGCGTGCCTTCTTTACCGCTGTATTTGCTGATGCGGTTTAGCGAGTTGATGTTTACGTACAGCAGGTCATTATCAGCATAAACCAGCCTTATCATCTCCTGAACTTTGCCGTTTACTTCCACTTTTTCCAGCCCGGCGTATTTGCCTATGCCATGGTCAATATGCGTGATAAAGTCGCCCGGCTTCAGTTCGCGTAGTTCTTTTAAGGTAATGGCCTGCGAACGCTGGTACCCTTTTTTAAGCTTGTATTTATAATAACGGTCGAAGATCTGGTGGTCGGTATAGCAGGCAAGCTTTTGTTCCCTGTCGATAAAGCCCTCGCGGATGGAAACGCTTAGCGGGGTAAACTTCACGGTTTTATCCAGGTCGTCCAAGATGGCGTAAAGGCGCTCCACCTGTCGCGAAGAATCGGTCAAGATGTAGTTCTCTATCTTCTCCGCCTCGTTGTTCTTAAAATTATGGATGAGCAGGCTAAAATCTTTATTGAACGATGGCTGCGGGCGCATATCAAACATGATCTGCGCGGCATCGTGATAAAAGAATTGCTTGCCAAACTCTACCAGCGGGAAATCGTGCAGCTGGTCGGCAATTAGTTTTTCGTCGGTAAAGCTAAACTTGGGGTCAATCCAATCGGGGTTCTGGTTCTTTTCCTCTGCGGATAGCGCCTTCCATAAGGCCGTTGCTTTTTTATGCCCGGTTTGGATAATATCCAACGTAAACTGCACATCCTTTATCCATACCTGCGTACCGGCATCCACATATTCCAAAAGCGAGATGTTATTCTCTGTTAGGAACTTGGATTGCACGTTTGGTACAATGGTGATATTCTTAACTTTCTCGGCGGATAGTTGGCTCTCTATCTCGAAAGTACGTATCGACTCGATAAAATCCCCAAAGAACTCTACCCGGTAAGGCAGGTCATGCGAAAAGGAGAAGATATCTACAATCCCACCACGTACAGAGAACTGCCCCGGCTCGTATACAAAATCCACCCGGTCAAAATCGTACTCCACCAAAAATTCGCTGATGAATTCAATGCTCAGCTTATTGTTTACAGAAATTTCTAGTGTGTTCTTTTCCAGCGAAGCACGGTCAATCACCTTTTCAGCAATAGCCTCGGGGTAAGTAACGATGAGCTGCCCGAATTCCGAAGAGTGGTTCAGCTCGTTCAATACTTCGGCACGCGCCAAAACATTGCTGCTATCGGGCTGGGTAAATTCAAAGGGCTTGCGGTAGGATGATGGGAAAAGCAGGGCTTCTTTGCCTGTGAGGTTTTCCAGGTCGGCCATAAAGTAGGCAGCCTCCTCACGCTCGGGCAGTACAAATATCATGTGTTTGTGCTGCAAAAAATACAATGCCGCCGCCATGGCCGCATCGCCCGATCCGACTAACCCCCTAAGCTGTACTCTTGGATTTTTACCGGCATTTAGCGCTTGCGCCAGTGCCTTTATCCGCTCATCAGCTTTGTACCTATCTAATATATCACGGATGTTCAAAACGGTGCAAATATAGGTAAAAAAGGCGTTTTTGCCGTAGCCGCCCAATTATCAAAAATTATAGCAAACAAAAACGGGCATTGTTTACTTTTAAATGATATTCCGCTTTTTATGTGGCGCAACAACAAATCTAAAACTCAGATACCAAACTTTATACTACCATGAAGAACTCAGTAATTTTCGGATTAATTATAGGCGTTTTAAGCCTGATATGGCTTTTTGTAATGCGTGCTGCCGGCTACAACCTTACCGATAGCGAAGCCTCGCCAATTGAATACGTATCGGTATTGATACCGCTTATTGGTTTATACTTCGGCGTAAAAACCTTCCGCGATGGCGAACTGAAAGGCAATATGGGCTTTTTTGAGGCGCTCATACAAAGCTTTAAGATATTATTAGTCGGCGGTGCGCTTGCTGTGTTTGCCGGCATTGTATTCATCAACTGGGGCAACCCCGATTCGCACGACACAACTTTTCAGAGTTTTAGCGGGCGTATTTTTGGTGCGCTACTGGTTGGTGTAATTATGGCTTTTGGCGTATCTTTATTGCTCACCACCAAGAGCAATAAAGTTGATTAAAAAGCTTTTTAATAAGTACTTCGAGCTTATATTTTGGATAACTGCAATGGCTTGCCTGGCGTTTACAAACCCGGCGGGCCATTCGCATTTTAGCCT
>CBFGNE010000694.1:0-2742 GCA_965649995.1 uncultured Mucilaginibacter sp. | reverse complement strand
TTGTACCTTGTAATATCAGCGCCGGAACCTTCACCATTTTCATCATGCGTATAGGATCGTACCTAAACCACGACATGAGGTAGGGCTGTATGCTGGGCCTGATAATGCTGTACATTTGTGGGTCGATGTAATCGGTAGTTTTTCCTTTCCGCATACTATCCACCACCGTTTTATACTGGTCAACCAAAAACTTCGGCATCGATTTTTCCACCTGCTCCTGCACTATCTTTTCTGCTGTACGCCCTGCCCCTGCTACGGATATAAATCCTTTAACGGGCTGATCGCGAAGAGTGAGCAAGCCTACCAATGATCCTTCGCTGTGCCCTAACACAATCACTTTAGAAAATCGCGAATCATCGTGCAGCATATTCACCAGCCCTACGGCATCGTCTACATAATCGGTAAAACGCAATTCTTTTTCTTTTGTAGAGGTTACGCTTTGCCCAACCAAACGTTTATCGTACCGTAAAACAGCAATTCCGTTTTTCCCCAATTCGTTTGCCAGCATTTATAAGTGTTGCCGGTTAGCCCCAGTTTAGGGCTGTTTCCATCGCGGTCGGTTGGGCCCGAACCCGGGATGATAAGCACCACCGGCATTTTGCCTTTAACATCTTTTGGGATGGTTAATGAGCCGGGAATAGTTCCCGTAAACATTTTTAGCAGCACAGGTTCTTCAGTTAGGGAGGCATCCAGTTGGATAGTTTTAGATGGCTCCTGGTAGGGAGTAAAAAATACGCCTATCAGTTTATTCTGGCTGTTTAACGATAAGTTTAAAAAGAAAACGGCGTTGGCAAAGCTTGCCTTATAAATGGCGGTTGGTGCAACGTAGCGGTCTATCTCCGTTGCGCCTAAGTTCCCTAATTGCGATTTTAGCTGTATGGTGGTGCTGTTCCATTTATCCAGCGGCATAGCTGTTTTCATTTCGGGGGCAAACATGGCGTAAATGCTGTCGGGTTTGTTGCTGTTATAAAACTGCTTAAACTTTGCAAGCACGGGTGCAAAATTGGCCGGGACCGATTGCGCCATGGCATTAATAGCTAAAAAAAGTACGATTGCGGTAGTATATGTTCTTTTCATCCGGGGGTTAACCTGTTTATAACTGAGGGTGCTAACGTGCAAATTTACTAAAATTTGAAAGCATTTTTATCCGTCCATTCTATAACTGCAAGTAACATTTATTATTATAATTCGTAAAAAGCATATTTAATATACATAGATTTAATATTTTGTTAAATTTGAATTCCTAAACACACAATATCGAATAAAATCTACTAATAGTTAATGAGGGTTACAAAAGGGTGTTTGCTGCTGGCAATGGTAGCTGGTTTTTATAGTTTTTGTTGCGCCCAAACCGTATCTTCTGTACTAAGGGGTAATATTTACATACAAAATAATGCGGCCGCCGAAGCTGCTACGGCGATATTATTAAGGCAGGCCGATTCATCAATCGTAATGTCGGCACTGGTTGATGGTAAAGGTGGCTACGAGTTCCTGAACGTTCAACCGGGCAGCTACCTTGTGCTGGCTTACCGCCTCGGGTATGTTAAAGCCCATTCTGCCACTGTTAGGGTTGCCGCAGGCCAATCCGTTACCATTCAAAATATTTATTTGCAGCCCCTTAGCACCGAACTAAAGGAAGTTGCTGTTGTTGCCAAAAAGCCGTTTGTGGAAGTAAGGCCCGGCAAAACCATTATAAACCCGTCGGCAAGCATCACCGCCGATGGCAAAAATGTGCTGGATATTTTAGCGCAATCGCCGGGGGTTAAGGTGAGCAATACCGACGACATTACCATCAGCGGAAGGCAAAACGCTTTGGTATTGATAGATGGTAAAACCACCAGCATGACTGGCGCCGACCTGGCCGCGCTATTGCGGGCCACCCAGGGTAGCAATGTAGAGCGGATAGAACTCATTACAGCCGGCTCGGCCAAGTACGATGCATCTGCCGGTGGCGTTATCAATATCATTTTAAAAAAGGGTAAAAACATAGGCACCAACGGTACGGTAACCTTAACTGCCGGCTACGGTAAATATTATAAGGGCGTTGCGGGCTTTACTTTTAATAGCCGCGGCAAGTATGTAAACATATTTGGGCTGTATAATATAAATGCCAATAAAACATACCGGGGCTTTACCAGCAACCGAAAAATTAACGATAACGGCCTTATAAGCAATTACGACCTTACCTACTACGGAGAACAAAAAACCATTAACCACAATTACCGCCTCGGGGCAGATTTTTCACTCTCGGCCAACCATACGCTGGGCGTACAGATTTACGGTTTCCGCACCGATAACGATTTCGCCAAAAACAACAGCCTTAAAATCTCCAACCAGGGGCATTTAGACTCGGTAGTACAGGTAGGTTCCACGGTAGAGCGCGACCTGTACAACATCAATTACAACATCAATTACGCAGGTAAACTGGATGATGCGGGCAAGGCCGTATCGGCGAGCGTAACTTACCTCCCGTATAACCGGCGCTCAAACGAGTACATTAATAATATGTTTTTTGATGCTGCCGGGGCCAAATACCGCCCGGATAACTTGCTGCAGAACCTGTCGCCATCGCACCGCCGCAATTGGACGGGGTTGCTGGATTATACAAACCCGCTATCTAAAACGTCGAAGCTGGAGGCAGGCTTTAAATTCAGCCATACCCAAAGCGATAACAATCTTATTTTTGGGCCGCAGGTAAACGGTGTTTATACGGTAGACCCAATATTCAGCAATAATTTTGTT
>CBFGNE010000693.1:0-2744 GCA_965649995.1 uncultured Mucilaginibacter sp. | reverse complement strand
TTTCGATATCGAAGAAAAGCCGGAATTCCACTTCCTCGATCAAAACTTTGCCGCCCAATATCAAACCGAACAAAAGCAAGGCAGCATCCTGCTCATCTTCACTATACTGGCCATCAGCATTGCTTGTTTAGGTTTATTCGGATTAGTAACTTTTACTGCCGAACAGCGCATCAAAGAGATTGGCATCCGTAAGGTATTGGGTGCCAGCGTTACCAGCATTGTAAGCCTGCTGAGTACAGACCTGATGAAATTGGTTATTATAGCCACGATTATTGCGTGCCCCATAGCCTGGTTTGCCATGAATAAGTGGCTGCAGGATTTTGAGTATAAGATAACCATAAACTGGTGGGTGTTCCTGTTAGCAGGCGGCGGGGCGAGTTTAGTTGCGCTGGCAACCATCAGCATACAATCAATAAAAGCAGCCATAACAAACCCGGTAAAGAGTTTGAAGAGTGAATAGAGAACCAAGAAATAAGAGTCAAGAGCCAAGACAGAATTGTTCTTGATTCTGCCTCTTGGTTCTCGACTCTTTATCTACATCCGTGCAACTATTTAACAACAATAAGCATCTATTATAAAAACTAAACATCATGAAAAAATTCTTATTCTTTTTAGTGCTGGCGTCGCCCGTTTACCTTGCATCAGCACAGGACAGCAAAACGCCCTATTTAACAAAATCACTGGCATCAGATAACATAAAAACTGTGTTTGTAAATACCAGTGGCGGCAGCATTTCTGTTAAAGGCGGCGAAGAGCCCCGTATTGAGGTTTACGTAGTTGGCAACAACGGCCAAAACCTAAGCAAAGAGGAGATCGCGAAACGCCTGCAGGAAGATTATTCTTTAACAATCACCGTAAATAGTGGCGAATTACACGCAACCGCGAAGCAAAGGCACAATATCAGCATCTGGAGAAAAAGCCTGAGCATCGGTTTTAAGGTGTATGTAAATAAAGCTACCGAAACCAACCTGAATACCAGCGGTGGCAGTATTAGCATAGCTAACCTTACAGGCAACCAAAATTTTGAAACCAGCGGTGGCAGCCTCAGCATCAGCGTCGTTATTGGCATCATTAAAGTCTATACCAGCGGCGGCAGTATAAATGTATCAAACTCGATCTAAGAGATATAATTGACAACCAGCGGTGGCAGCATCAGTGCCAGCAACTGCACCGGGCACCTGAAACTGGAAACATCAGGTGGCTCGGTAAAATTAAATAACCTTAAAGGGTACGTAAAAGCCGAAACCAGCGGGGGCAGCGTAAGCGGCGCAGATATAGATGGTGAGCTGATTGCCGGCACCAGTGGCGGCAGTGTTAACCTTACAGGTATTGCAGGTAGTGTCGACGCTTCAACCAGTGCTGGAAGCATACATGTACAGATGACCCGTGTAGATAAATATGTAAAGATAGATGGTAACTCAGGCCACGTAGACCTGCAATTGCCCGCCAACAAAGGTTTTGACCTGGATGTGCGTGGCGACCGTGTAAGTATGTCGTCCGGTGGAACCTTCCAGGGCCAAAAGGAAAAAGAGAGAGTGGTTGGCAAGCTTAACGGCGGCGGCTCGCCGGTAGCGGTGCGCGGCGATGGCAGCGTCAATGTAAGTTATTAATTACTTCATAGGTAATGACTGATGGTTCATAGTGAATAGTGTTGCTGTGGACCATCAGCTATAAATATATTTTGCTATGAACCATCATCCACAAACTATCATCTCAATTATATGTTTAAAAATTATCTAAAAATTGCCTGGAGAAGTATTGCTAAACACAAAGGCTTTTCGTTTTTAAATGCCGGCGGGCTGGCATTGGGTATTGCAAGCTGCTTGCTGCTCATTTTGTATGTGGCTTATCACCTTAACTACGATAAGCAATTTGCAAACATCCAAAACATTTACCTGGTAGAGAATAACCAGCCGGGCGATGGCAAAACATATACCTTTGCGTCTACACCGGGCGAAGCTTCGGCAGCCATTAAAACAGAGATACCTGATGTGGTACGCTCTGCCAGGGTTATAAGCTACTCAGCGGAGGGCCTGCTAACCTACAAGGATAACAGCTTTAAAAAGAAGGGGCTATTTGCCGATGAAGGCTTCTTCAGTATATTCTCCTACAAGTTTATAAAGGGAACGCCTAAAGGCGCATTAAAACTTCCCAATTCTATCGTAATAACACAATCACTTGCTACCACGCTTTTTGGCAAGGAAGACCCCATTAACAAAATTGTAAAACGCAACAACCAGTTACCTTTAACGGTAACCGGTGTTATAGAAGATGTGCCGGTTAACGCTTCTTTTCAGTTTGAGTTTGTTTTGCCCTGGATAATGTTTGAAGATGCTAACCCATGGGCCAAAAACTCGGGCTGGGGAAGTAATTATGCACGCACCGTTGTACAGTTGAAAAGCCCCGAATCGCTTACAAGGGCAAATAGCATCCTGAAAACCATAGTGGCGCGCCACAGCGAAGGCAACAAAAATGTTTTGTTTTTGTACCCATTCTCCAGGCTGCATTTGTATTCTAAATTCGAGGACGGTAAAAACGTAGGCGGGATGATAGACCAGATACAATTGTTTATCACACTTGCTATTTGTATACTACTCATAGCCTGCGTAAACTTTATGAATCTTTCTACAGCCCGGTCAGAAGAGCGTGCCAAGGAAGTAGGTATCCGCAAGGCCATTGGGTCGGGCAGGGGCTCGCTCATCAGCCAGTTCATTACCGAGTCGGTTATTTTATCCATGCTCTCC
>CBFGNE010000692.1:0-2746 GCA_965649995.1 uncultured Mucilaginibacter sp. | reverse complement strand
CCGGGTGCATATCGGTTTTAAACCAGGCTGCTTCGTGGCCGCAGTAGCTGCGCATGGCATTCTTGTTCCAGCGGGTACGCTTAAATTCCTTCTTATCAAACCAGCGTCTGCCGGTGATATCCTGCGTGCCGGGGAAATGCCCGGTTAAAAACGGCAGGTATGCCGGGCCGGTGGTAGATGGGAAACAGGTAGTGGCCTTACGGTAAGTACCTTCGTCTATAATACGTTTTATATTGGGGAGTAGCCCTTGTTCTATCAGTTCGGGCAGTACTTCGCTATGGGCGCCATCTACTAAATAAAACAGCACGCGCTTTTTGCTTTGCATTTAAATCAATTATGTTAGCAACATTTTATTTGACCAAATGTCGCTTTCAGTCAATTGTGCAAAGTTAATTTAATTTGCTTAGAGTGAAACACCTGTTTAACAAGGTAACCAATAAATGGCCAATGCTATTTGTTAAATTTTAGTTAAAATTGCGATTGTTTAGAACCATTATTAATTGAAACGGATTTTTGCGATTGTGATGCTGAGTATCCACCTGTTTAATGCCGGCGGGTACATGCTGTTGCAACATTACCAGGAATACCGTACCGACAGGCAGATGAACGAACTGATAAGCCAGAATCTGTACAACCCAAACGCGCTTGTAGAAGTTAAGATTGCCCAGCACCTCCCCGGCATAACCGAAACTTGGGGCGATTATAAAAATATTGATGGGCAGGTCCAATTAAAAAATGCTTGTTATAACTATGTAAAGCTTAAAGTAACCCGCGATACCCTCTACCTCATGGTGATACAAAACTATGAGAAAACAAGGCTGTTAAAAAAGAACATCATTTACGCCAAACAAATAAACGATATACCGCAGGGCGATAAGGACCATGATGCTTCGCTAAAAAAAGCCGGCAGCGATATCAAATACAATGCGCCTGTACTGCAATATCAATTTATAGCATTTGAAGAAATTGCCCCTTTAACGGTTAAACCTATACAAAAAGGTTTATCAAACCCTTTTACTACCATCAACGGGCAGCCACCCGAGTTTTTAGGTTAACCCAAAACAAAGCAGCTATAGTTTTAAGCCCTGCGCACACGGATGCGGAAGGTGGCCGCTATTTTTTAACTTTTAAGACTCGACACACATGAAACATTTATATAAAATGTTGCTGCCAGCTATTTTTATTGCCGGTGCAGCACAGGCACAACAAAAAACGGTAAAGGACACCGTAAAACTCGATAGCGTTATTATAAAAGAAAACCGCAGCAAATACCTTCCCGACGTAAGCGGCACATACATTTTCTCCGGCAAAAAAACCAACATTATTTATGGCGACCCCGGTAAGGCAAACTTATCCGGCAATGTGCCGCGTACATTATTTTCGCAGGTGCCCGGCATCAATGTTTGGGAAATGGACGGCGCTGGCCTACAGCTAAACATCGGCACCCGGGGTACGGATATGCACCGCTCTATAGAAACCAACATCCGCCAAAACGGGTACAATACCAACTCGGATGTGTTTGGCTATCCCGAAAACCATTATAATATGCCTTTTCAGGCCATTGGCGAGGTGCAATACCTGCGCGGCGCAGCGGCACTACAGTTTGGCGACCAGTTTGGCGGTATGGTAAACTTCAAAATAAAAGAGCCGGACACCACCAAAACCTTCGGGCTGGAAAGCGAACAAACTGTAGGCTCTAACCGTTTCTTCAACACCTATAACGCAATTGGCGGTAAGGTTGGTAAGATTAGCTACTACGCATACTTTGATGCCCGCAACGGGAATGGATGGAGGCCAAATTCAGCATTCAACTATCATGCGTTCTATGCTAATATCAAATACCAGTTCAACAGCAGGGGAAGCCTGGCGTTCCAGTTTTCCCGGTCGGATTATGTGCAGCAAATTGCTGGTGGCTTAACCGATGCGCAGTTTGCGGTTACCAGCCGCCAGAGTAACCGTTTCCGTAACTTCTTTAACCCGGTTATCAATATTCCTGCCTTGTTGTTCAACTATAATTTCGGCAAAAATACAAAACTGGAGGTTACCGCCCACATGCTATCGGGTCAGCGTAATAGCGTACAGTTTATTGCAACGCCAAACGTAGGCGATACCGTGAACACTACACTAAAAACCCTTAACCCCCGCCAGGTTGACCGTGATTATTACAAAAGCCTCACCACCGAAGCACGCCTGGCCCACAGCTACAATTTAGGCGGGCTAACCAGTACTTTAAGCGCCGGTGTAAGGTATTCTAACACGCTCACCAAACGCCTGCAAAAGGGAGTAGGAACGATTGGTACCGATTTCGATTTGAGTTTGGTGAAAGACTACGGGATAGATACCCACTTGCAAACGGATAACTATGCTGCTTTTTTTGAGAACCTTTTCCTCATTACCAAACGCTTGTCGTTTACGCCGGGTGCAAGGATAGAGGTAATAAAATCTAATTTAACGGGTGTGGTAAACAACAGGAATACGCCTATCGATTATCACCAAAATCGTAATTTTCCCCTATTTGGGGTAGGCGTACAATACCAGTTGAGCCACAACAGCCAATTGTATGGCAATATATCGCAGGCTTACCGCCCTTACCTATATGCCGCAGTTGTACCTGCAGACCAGCTAACCATCGTTGATAAAAACATTAAGGACAGCCGTGGTTACGATATCGACCTGGGTTACCGCGGCCGCATTCCTAAGGTATTTGCTTTTGACGTAAATGCCTTTTACGTGCAGTATAAAAACC
>CBFGNE010000691.1:0-2766 GCA_965649995.1 uncultured Mucilaginibacter sp. | reverse complement strand
TTGGGGTGGCTTCCTGCAATTTTGGGAAACCAAGCCACGGCCCCGAACCTGATATTTTTAAAGATACGATTGCTTACACTATGCAAAAGATCTACCAGCGTGCCAACGATTGCGGCAATAAAGCTGATAGTGCCTGTACCATCGCGAAAATTACCTATCCCCTGTTTAATGGACAAAATGCCCTGAATGATAGCGTAAAACGCGGTTTGCTGCGCATTAATTTTTCAGACAATAACGATACGGATACTACCCTGAAAATGATGACTGACCGGTATTTTAAAGAGTATACTGATTTTAAAAAGCAAAACAAATCTGAAGACCGCTTTTTCACGCTGAACACCTACGCAAAAGTTGTAAACCAGGATAGTAGCCTGTTGGCGCTGGAGTACGGAGGTTACGTTTACGAAGGCGGTGCGCATGGTGCCGATTTTACGGAATTTTTAAACTGGAACCCGAGAGCTAAAAAAGCTATTTATTTAAAGGATGTGTTGGTGCCCGGCAGTTACCCGCAGTTAACAAAAATTGCGGAGCATATCTTTCGAAAAAATGAAAAGCTAAAGGATACATCCTCCCTTGCCCGCGATTACTTTTTTAGGGACGATAAATTCGCGCTAAATGATAATTATATGTTCACCCCGGTGGGTATCCGGTTTGTATTTAATGAATACGAAATTAAGCCTTACGCGGCCGGGCAATCCGAGCTGTTGATTCCCTGGGCACAAATAAAAACGTTAATACGGCCCGATGCGGTTGTTGCACCATACACAAAAAAAGATGCTGGTATTTAAATTCGGAGGGGCATCGGTTAAAGATGCCGAGGGCGTTATAAATTTGGGCAAAGTGGTAAGCAGTTATGCCGGCAGCCAATTACTGGTTGTTGTATCTGCCATGGGCAAAACCACCAATGCCCTGGAAAGGCTTACCAACGCCTACTTTAATGGCCAGGAAGATGTCCACGAGATCTTCGACGAGATCAAGAATTACCATTATCAGATACTGGCCGAACTCTTCGAAGCAAACAACCCTGTTTTTGATGAAGTAGCCAATACTTTTGTGGAAATAGACTGGATGATAGAGGACGAACCGCATGACGATTACGACTTTATATACGACCAGGTGGTATCTATCGGCGAACTGGTATCAACCCGTATTGTAAACGCCTGGTTTAATCACGAGGGCATTGCCAGCAAATGGCTGGACGTTCGCGGTTATATCCATACCGACAACACTTACCGCGAAGGCGCGGTAGAATGGGATAAAACCCGCGCAAGCATCCTAAAGGATATCCCTGCGTTGTTGGAAAAAAGCATTATTGTGACGCAGGGCTTCCTGGGCGGTACATCCGAAAACTTCACCACAACCCTTGGCCGCGAGGGTTCGGATTATACAGCATCCATTATCGCATCTTGTTTAGGTGCCGAATCGGTTACTACCTGGAAGGATGTGCCTGGTATTTTAAACGCCGACCCGAAATATTTTTCCGATACCATTAAGTTCGATGAGATAAGCTACCAGGAAGCAATAGAAATGACTTACTACGGTGCGAGTGTAATCCACCCCAAAACAATAAAACCGCTGCAAAACGCCAAAATACCCTTGTTGGTAAAGCCTTTTATGGATCCGGGGGCACCAGGTACTGTGATTAAGGAAAATGCGGTAAACAGTTTTGCAAAGCCTGTTATCATTTTGAAGCAAAAACAGGTGATGCTATCCGTATCGGCAGGCGATTACTCTTTTATATCCGAAAGCCACCTGAGCGAGATCTTCGGGCTGTTTGCCAAAAACCATGTTAAGGTGAATGTGATGCAAACTTCGGCATTAAGTTTTACCGCCTGTATAGATTTTGTGCCCGAGCGGTTCGACAAACTGTTATCGGCCCTAAAACAGTATTTTAAAGTGAAATATAACGACAACCTTACTTTAATAACTTTAAGGCACTATACCGATGCTGCACTTGCGGAGATTACCGCCGGTAAAACCATCCTGATGAAACAAACTAACCGTAACACCGCGCAGGTGGTTACTAAATAAGCATCAGCAGCCATGCGGTAAACGCCGCGAAAGTGCAGTTTAACAGGTTTACAACATTGTTGCTAACGTAGCCTTTGCGCTCTGCTGTAGCGCCTAAAACGGAATCGAACAGGTTACCGGCTGTTCCCGCTATAAGTATAACAGCGGCATGAGCAGTCCAACCAAAATAACAGGCAAATATTAGGGTGATAACTGCGGAGCCAGCCACACCGAATAAGGAGCCTTCCACACTTACAACACCGTCTTTGCCCTTTATATCCGGTTTTAACGTAGTAATATTATAAAATCGTTTGCCATAAATGGTACCCAGTTCTGATGACAAAGTATCGGCAGTGGCCGAAGCCAGCGAGGCCGCCGTCAATACAATTAAGGGGTGAGGGTATATCAGCCAGGGTATAAAAGTATTGAGTATCCCCAGCATGCCCGCAATGCCGCCATTGGCCAAAACCTGGTAAGCATCCCTCCTTTCGGGTTCTGCCTCTTTTTCAAATATTTGCTTCTGATGTTTTTTAAATGATGTTGCTATGGTAGCCAGTATAAAAAACGCGGCCAGCATAACTATCCCCGGCAACACAAAGCCATAATAAAGGCCAACAGCGATCAGCCCGGCAATGATTGTACCCGCAAAGGTAAGTTTGCGCAGTCTGTACACTGCTATGAGGATTGCAACAAGGATTACGGGTAAAATAAAATACTGGGCTGGCATGATAAAACGAATTTCACAAATTGAAAAGT
>CBFGNE010000690.1:0-2768 GCA_965649995.1 uncultured Mucilaginibacter sp. | reverse complement strand
ATTGACTGCCTATGCCCGAACCGATGGCGCGGGGGGCTATCACTTTAAAGGCTTGCCCAATAATAAAGCATTTAAAGTACTGCCTTTGCAACCAGGTTACCAATTCGGTACATCGCAGGGGACTGAGAATTTAGATGAGGATGCTGTGTTTAATTTTATGCAGGCACCACATACGGTAAGGCTTTTTTCTACCCGCGACTTTAATATCCTCAAAAAGGAAAAATCGCTCATTATTCGTACACCTGCAGAATTTAACACGTGGTTTTGGATAATCGCCGGTAGTTTTGTTGGCGCTTTTTTGTTTGTGCATTTAATATTATCGTGGCGTTTCACTGCTGCCGACCAGTTGATATTGCCCGTTGTGATGATATTGGCAGGCTTATCTTTTATTACATTATTGAGTTTGCAAGATCCGCTTCGCGACCGCTTTTTAGCAAAGGACTCGTTGAATTATTTGGCTATCGGCCTTGTTGCCATGCTGGTAATGATGTTCTTTAAAATGCGGCGTTTTACTGCAGATTCGTGGCTTTACCGCCTGGTGATCTTCAAAAACAATCAACGGGCTGCTAATGGCTGGCCATGGGTAGTAATAGCTGCCGGCCTATTGGCCATGACTATTAAATTTGGTACCGGGCCCGAAGGCAGTGGGGTAAAGGTGAACTTGTTCGGTTTTCAGCCGAGCGAAATTGTGAAGTATTTGATCATCCTTTTCCTTGCAGGGTTTTTTGCTGCCAACGAAAAAATGATAAGCGAATATACCAGTTGGGCAAAACGTTGGTCGTTTTTTGCCTTTGCGTTGATATCTATTTTGGTAACGCTGTTGCTGTTTTTACTACTTGGCGATTTGGGCCCTGCGATGGTAGTTTGTTTCACTTTCATAGCGTTATTCTCTTTTTCCCGGGGCGATTTTATGTTCATGGCAGTAGCTGTCGTCATATATGTACTCTGTTCCTGGGTTCTGAAAAATGTTTGGCTGTCTGCATTAGTAACAGCCGGTATTGTAGGGCTGCTGATGCTATTCCAGCGCAGGAAGCTGAGCGAATCGGCGATAATGGTGCTGGTTATTATGGCGGCGTTCTTAACTATAGACCAGATACCTTACTTAGGCAAGCTTTTTCCTGGCCCTGTGCAGCGTTTGGTGGATAGGAAAGCCATTTGGCAAGACCCATGGAATAACGAAGTATATGGCGGCGACCAGGTAGCCAACGGGCTTTGGGCCATGAGCAGTGGTGGCGTATCCGGGCAGGGTGTGGGAGAGGGGTTTGCTAAAACCATCCCCGAAGCGCATACCGATATGATATTGCCATCCATGGGCGAGGAATTTGGCTGGACGGGTATCGTTTGTATTTTCCTGCTGTTCCTGCTCTACCTGCACCGTTCTATCATTATAGGCCGGCGAACGGGTACACCTTTCCTGTTTTATTTATGCGCAGGTGTAGGGATTTCCACATTTGTGCAGTTTCTGCTCATAGCAGGTGGTTCTACAGGAGCGTTACCTTTGTCGGGAGTATCGCTGCCATTCCAAAGTTATGGCGGTTCATCTTTAGTAGCGAACTTACTGGCCTCGGGATTTTTGCTATCGGCATCCTTAGTAAGAGGCACACCGGTGCAGATGAAATATATTTCCAATCAACAGGATAAAAACCTTGTACCAGCGCTTATTGCCGCTGTAATGGGCGTTACACTATTAACTGTAAGCGTATCAAGGTATTTATTCGATAATAAAAAATGGGTGGTACAGCCGGCTTTGGTTGCCGATAAAAGCGGTGCACGCATGTTTAGTTACAACCCGCGTATTGCCATATTGATGAACAGGTTACAGGCGGGATCGATATATGACCGCGACGGCGTGTTACTGGCCACCAGTAAGCCCGAGATGGTTAAAAAGCAGTTGGCCAAACTTAATAATGCCGGCGTGGGTAATTATAATATCGATTCGGCGATGCACAAGCGTTTAGACAGGTACTACCCATTTGAGGAGCAAATGTTTTTTTGGACGGGTGACGATAACTCTGGTGTATTTAATGGCAGCAGCAACGGCTACTTTGCCGAGTATGAGCACGCTGCAGAACTACGCGGCTTTAAACTGCCAACTACCAATTATAATGTAACCGCCAACCGCTACCGCGAAGACAGGTTCCTGGCGCGCGGTGTTAAGGAAATGACGGTAGTAAAACGCGATTATAGTGCGCTATCGCCGTTATTGTTGGCCGGATTAAACAGCACAGCAGTGGATTCGTTCAAAAACCGTAACCGCGATGTGCAATTAACGATGGATGCCGGTTTGCAAACCAGCATCCAAAAATCGATGGAAACGGATACTTCGTTGCTGGATAACAGGGTATCGGTAGTAGTAATGGAATCAAATACCGGGGATGTGCTTGCATCATCGATGTACCCGCTTCCACCTGTACACGATTGGGAGAAACTAACGATGAGCAATGCCGAGCAAAACCAGCTTAGCAACTGGATGACGACCACCGACCTGGGCTTTACTTTGGCCACGCAGCCGGGTTCGACAGCCAAGCTCATTACATCACTTGCTTCGTTTAATAAACTGGGCCTCGCGGCAGCTAACCGAAAATTCCAGGTGAGCGAATGGGAGCGTATCCGTACAAAAGGCCTCGAACCAGATGAAACCGGCCTAATAACCCTGGAGCGCGCGGTAGCAAAATCAAACAACGTTTATTTTATCAAGTTGGCCAATGAGGAACATTTGCAGGAAGAAATGGCAACACTTTACTTAAAAACCGGAATGTTCCTGCACG
>CBFGNE010000689.1:0-2777 GCA_965649995.1 uncultured Mucilaginibacter sp. | reverse complement strand
AAATGCCATAATTATAATAGCATTACTCACGGTAATTTTTGTACCATCGGCAAAAGCCTTGTTAATAAGGGGGCTAATGAGTATAGGGCTTTTTAAGGCCGATGTTACGGCGCAGGCACCTGTTGCCCCTGTTGTTGCCGACATCGCTTTTGAGGACGCATCCGGCCGCGCAGTACACCTAAACCAACTAAAGGGGAAGGTAGTATTCCTTAACTTTTGGGCTACCTGGTGCCCGCCCTGCCGCGCTGAAATGCCATCCATAAACAAGCTGCACCAAAAACTAAAGGCCGATACTAATATTGTTTTTATAATGGCAGATGCGGATAGCGAACTAAAAAAAGCTGCCCAATTTATGGCATCTAACAATTATACTATGCCGCTTTACCAGGTAATAAGCGAAGTGCCCGATGCCGTTTATGGCGGCAGCCTGCCCACCACTGTAATATTTGATAAAAGCGGGAGGATAGCCTTTAGGCATGATGGCGCTGCTGATTACGGTACCGGCGAAGTAGAAGACTTCCTGAAGAAACTGGCTTCGGATAAATAAATGAATACGAATTACACGGTAATAGCTTTCAAAAGCTATTAATTTCGAGTAAGCAAAGGGTTAGCTATGATAATTGCTACCATAGCGATGGGTTTGAAACCCATCGCTATGAAAAGGCCGCCCAAAATTCTATAAAACCAATCCCGACCGAATTTCACGAATTCCACAAAGGCTGTATTAATTGTGTTATATAATCAATGCGATTGGTGTAAATTCGTTTGAATTAGTGAAATTCGTGTTCATTAAATTCGCGCCACTCAATTCGTGTTCAATAATTAGCCCTTTATCATGAAAGTATTTAACCTCCTCTTCGTTTTTATATTTATCGTTTTTGCTGCCCTGCAATATAACGACCCCGACCCGTACATCTGGGTGCCAATATATTTATACAGCGCCGTGCTTTGCTATTTGGCGGCTCAAAAGAAATTTTACCCCAAAGCATACCTTATCGGCCTCGTGATATACGGTGCTTACGCCGCCTACCTGTTTTTTGATAAAACCGGCGTTATCGATTGGATAACTGAACACCACCACGAAAGCATGGTACAAACCATGAAGGCCGAAAAGCCCTGGATAGAAGAAAGCCGCGAATTCTTCGGGCTGGTGATCTTGATCGTTGTAATTGGCATAAATTGGGCTTATATGAAAAGGATAAAGAAGGCTGTCTGAACTCGATTTAAGGAATTCTAAGAATAGAACAGAATAATCCAGCATTAAAAGCATTCTGTCAATTCCGAAAATTCCATAAAATTCGAGTTCAGAAAAATGGCACATTAACCACCGAACAACCCGAACAGATTTAGAACAACGAAACCAATTATTATGAAATACAGAACCTTAGGAAAAACAGATGTTAAACTTTCGGCAACCGGCCTGGGCTGTATGGGCATGAGCCATGCTTACGGCGAGCCTGATGATGCAGAGTCGATAGCCACCTTAAACCTGGCGCTTGATTTGGGCGTTAACTTTTGGGATACCGCCGATGTTTACGGTAATGGCCAAAACGAAAAACTCATATTGCAGGTACTAAAACCCAACCGCGACAAAATATTCCTGGCCACCAAATTTGGTTTCAGGGCTACGCCCGATGGTAAGCTGAGTACTTTTGACGGCTCGCCGGAATACATGAAAACAGCAGTAGAAGCCAGCCTGAAACGCCTGCAAACCGATGTGATAGACCTGTATTACGCCCACCGAATTGACCCTAATGTACCCGTAGAAGAGATGGTTGGCGCCATGGCCGATCTGGTGCAAGAGGGCAAGATTAGGTACATTGGGCTATCCGAAGCATCGGCAAACAGCATCAGGCGCGCGCATGCCGTACATCCCGTTGCTGCCCTGCAAAGCGAATACTCCCTGCTTACCCGCGATGTAGAAGCGGAGATTTTGCCACTTTGTAAAGAGCTTGGGATTAGCTTTGTGCCGTTTAGTCCGCTGGCGCGCGGGCTGGTTACCAACACCTTAAACGTAGCGGATTTGAAAGATGGCGATTTCCGCAAATCACTGCCGCGTTACCAGGGAGAGCATGCCCAAAACAACCAAAGCCTGGCACAGGGCTTCGCCGAAATTGCTGCGGGGGTAGGCTGCACTCCGGCGCAGTTGGCCATTGCCTGGGTACTGGCGCAGGGCGATAATATTATCCCCATCCCCGGCACCAAAAAGCGCAAGTATTTACAGGAGAATGCAGGCAGCGTAGATGTGGAACTAACCGCACAGAATTTCACAGAAATTCAAAGATTATTGAAAGAATTCCCCGATACCGGCGCAAGGTATAACGAAGGTTACTTTAAGTTTGTGGATAAAAATTGATTGAACACTAATTGCACGAATGGGGCGAATTTTACAAATTGAGCCACGCGTTAGGGGTAGTAGCGGATACCGGCAACGAGCCTAATGCCTGTGCAGTATGAGCGGATAACCCGGCCGAAGGAACGCCAAAATTACGGCAGCTAATTGTCTATATTGTCTTCGAAACTGTTCCATGTTGGCTGTTTCACTGTTTTTTTTGCCGATTTTATTTTTTGTTTATGTTGTTGATATTTAGGTAAGTGCAGCTTTTATTTAAACAGCAGGGATGTTCCAAAGTGTTTCACATAAATATGTAAAATATTGGTTATGAATACTTTGCAATTTTTGGGTGTTTCATCCAAAAAGTGGAACACTAAAACGATTATGCTTAACCAGCACCCTGTCCAATTATAAAAAACTCACTTGTTATTGGGGTATAAAC
>CBFGNE010000688.1:0-2795 GCA_965649995.1 uncultured Mucilaginibacter sp. | reverse complement strand
CGGCCGGCTTAAAATACCGCTGACGGGAATTACCTGGGATCGAATAAACGCTGGTGAGGAATTGCAAACCACCGTGCCCGGCACAGGCAAAAACGGCATGCCCAATTGTGCAACGGTGAAGCCTTTTGCGGGGTGGGCTGTGAAGGAACAATGATGAGGCCTATTTCCTCACCTGCCCGTTCCCCTTCACTATCCATTTATAGCTCGTCAATTCCTCCAATCCCATAGGCCCGCGTGCGTGCAGTTTTTGGGTGCTGATGCCAATTTCGGCACCGAGGCCAAACTGGGCGCCATCGGTAAAGGCGGTTGAGGCATTTACATATACCGCAGCAGCATCTACGCGGTTCAGGAAGGTTTGGATATGGTTCTCGTCCTCTGAGATAATAGCTTCGCTGTGTTTGGAACTGTTGATGGCGATATGCTCTAACGCTTCCTGCAAGGTGTCAACAGTCTTTACAGACATCTTCATCGATAGAAACTCCGTGCCGAAGTGTTCCGGTTGTGCGGGGTGCAACAGGTTTGCAGGGTAGGTGTCTTTCAATACGGCAAATGATCGTTCATCTGCAAATAGCTCCACTTCTTTTTCTGCCAGCGGCTTGGTGAGTGCCGGCAGGTCAGGTAGGCGGGATGAATTTATGATCAAACAATCCAGCGCATTACAAACGCTTACACGGCGGGTTTTCGCGTTATCTACTATAGCGGTTGCTTTTTCCAGGTCGCCGGTTTCATCCAAATAGGTATGCACAATTCCTGCACCGGTTTCTATCACTGGTACTTTGCTACTGTTGCGCACATAATTTATCAGCGACTGGCTGCCCCTCGGTATCAGCACATCTACATGGCCAACGGCGTTCAGCAAAGCTTCGGTTGCTTCGCGTTCCACGGGCAGCAGGGTTGCAGCATGTATATCAATGTTGTGCGCCGTTAATACGCCGTGGATAATACTTATAATGGCACGATTAGAGGAATCGGCATCGCTGCCACCTTTTAATACGCTGATGTTGCCGGTTTTAAAGCAAAGGGCAAATACATCAAAGGTAACATTCGGTCGCGCCTCGTAAATAACACCCACCACGCCAAGCGGTACACGCACTTTGCTGATACGCAAGCCGTTGGGCAGGGTTTTATCAGATAACACAGCACCAAGGGGACTGGCAAGCCCCGCCACGTTTTTTATATCGTTGGCAATATCCTGTATGCGGGCAGCGGTTAACGTGAGGCGGTCGTATTTGGGGTCGGCCGGGTCCATGCGCTCCAGGTCCTTTTTGTTTTCCTGTAGCAGGTAATCGGTTTGCTCTATTGCTGCTTTAGCCACATCTAACAAAACCGCATCAATAGCGGAAGGGGCGAGGCTGAGGTTTCGGCCGGCTTTTACTGCGTTTTCAAAATATTGTGTATATCCCATGGTTATCCCTGTAAGTAAAGATAGTCGTAATGCACCAGTGCGCGCTGGTTTTTCTTTCCGGTAAATTCGCGTGCCTTTTCGGCACCATACTCGGCAAGGCCGAGACCTATCAGTTTGTTATTTTCGTCAACTATCTTAATAATCTCGCCCTTTTTAAAATCCGATAGTACCTTAATAATACCCACAGGCAGCAAACTGGATGCTTTACTGGAAACGAGCACAGTTTTAGCGCCCTCGTTCACCTGCACCACACCGGTAGCAGCAGTTTCCGAGTGGGCTAGCCATTTCTTTTTCCCCGATGCTTTTTTGGTTGGCACAAAACGGGTATGCACGGCTTTATTGCCTAATACATCAAGCAGGATATTATCAGTAGTACCGTTGGCAATATGCACCGCAATGCCCAATTGCGCGGTTTTTTGCGCAATGGTAGATTTGGTGATCATCCCGCCACGCCCAAATTGCGACCGCCCGGTGCTAACGAAGGACGAAAAATCTATTCCCTCGCCGGTAACTTCTTCTATCACTGCTGAGCCCGGCAATTTTGGATCGCCGTTGTAAATACCGTTTACATTGCTGAGTACAATCAGTGCCTCTGCGTTCAGCATGGAGGCGATAAGCCCGGCAAGTTCATCGTTATCGGTAAACATCAGTTCGGTTACGGATACTACGTCGTTCTCGTTTATAACGGGGATTACCTGGTGCTGCAATAATATCTCCAGGCAGTTGCGCATATTTAAATAGTGCATCCTGTCGCGGAAATCTTCTTTAGTAACTAAAACCTGCGAACAAAGTATGTCGAATGTCTCAAAGAGATGTGCGTAAGTATTAATCAGTTTAACCTGACCAATGGAGGCCAGTAACTGGCGGGTGGCTACGGCATCGTATTTATCGGTAACGGTTATCAGGCTGCGGCCGGATGCAACCGCACCCGAAGAAACAAGGATAACCTCCTTGCCCTGTTTTTTAATGGCGGCTATCTGATCAACCAGATGGGCTATCCGTTCGGTATCTGGCAGGCCGTTTGGCTTGGTGATAACGTTAGAGCCTATTTTGATAATAACCCGCCGGTAATTGAATGACATTAATGTAGATTAAATTAGTCGTCAATAATAATAAAAATAATGAACACTAGTTACACGAATTAAGGCGAATGATACGAATTAATTAAATCTTCATTCTGCCTTAAAATTTTTGTGTCTTCGTGTTTGTCCAATAAAACAGCTTCAATCAACACATTTCCAGCTAAAATTCACTTTTCTCAAAAAAAAGTTTGCGGGTAAAATATTATTTATATTTTTGTCGACATATTCTATAGACAATGTATTATTTAAATACCCCGAGTTCGATCAAAACCATACAAATGCAGTGCCTCGCTGCATGCTGTTGTTGC
>CBFGNE010000687.1:0-2799 GCA_965649995.1 uncultured Mucilaginibacter sp. | reverse complement strand
CCACCCGCCGCTGAGCGATGTTATTTTGGTGATGCTGCTGCCGTTTACCTGGAAAGTGCCATCGTTATGCCCGCATAGCAAGCGCCCATCCTGTAAGGAGAGTTCCCAAACTTGCCCCTGCGAGCCGGGTATGAGCTGAAAATCGAAGGATTGGAACAAACGCCTGCTGCCGGAGCCTATCCAATCGCTGTAAAACAAGCCCTGGTTGGTGCCGAGGTATATTTTATTGTTGAAAATGATGCTGGAGTACACTGTACCAAAGCGCCCGGTTTTATCGAAATAAAAATAGAGCGGGGAACTTAATTCTATCCGGTCGATGCCGTTATCCAGCCCTGCCCAAAGGTTTTGCTGTGCATCGGTATAAAGGCTAAGCACCGTGTTGTTTTGCAACCCGCTGGATTTATTGATGTGCTGCACCACATTGCCGGCGGTATCAATAACAACAATGCCGCTTAAAATAGTGCCGTAGGCGAAGTATTTGCCCGATACTAAAGCCCCATTGTTTAGCTGGTAATTTTTAAGGAAATCATTCGCCTGGTTTTGCCATGGCGTAATTTGCTTGCCATCGTAAACAAACAAACCGTTTTTTGCGGTGCCAATGAGGTACTTGCCTTGCCGAAAAGGCAGCACAGATAGCACCCGGCTACCCAGGATATTACTACCCGCTATGATGCTCAGCTTGTCGCCTTTTAATTCGAACAGGCCAACGTCTACCTCTTCTACAAAATACCGGCCGCCGGGGCGGAAAAGGAACAGGAATGGCTTCGGCGCTTTGATAACGCTAACCCGCCCGTTTGCATAAATATATATAAAGCCAAAGGACTGAAATATAACCCGGTCCCGCTCGATATAGATCTTCCAGGTTTCCTCGTTGATGGGCTGATATTCTTTGGGCACCAGATGAATAAGCGACTTGTACTTTAAAAACCCATTCTTGTTTTCCCAGTAGCCAAACTCGCCGAAGCCGCCGGAGTATATTTTGCCTTTACCATCCGCAGCAACCGAGCGTACTATAAGCCCATTGGGCATACGGTTTAGCTGCCAGTATTTACCATCGAAGGAGAGGAGGCCCTCGTCATTCCCAAAATACATTACGCCATGCTCATCCCGCGTTATCGACCAGTTTTGGTTGCCCGCCTGATATTGCGCCTTGGTATAATTTTGCACGTAAGGCACACCAATGCTTTTAATATTTGCCGCAAAAGCGGTAATACTTAGCAAAGGCAGGATAAAAGCCAGCAGGACGTTTTTGCGCATAGGATGATGGGTAGCGATAGGTAGCCGCCAAATATTTGTACGAAAATACAGTTTTGGGATTGAATAAAAAGAAATAAGCTTACCGGGTGGGATAAGCTTATTTTATATTAGTCTGCCAATTGCAGCTTGTTCCCTTTTTGGGTATTTACCGGCTGCGGCACTTTTACATAGTAACCCGTGCCATCATAAGCACGCTTGCGCGGATGCTCTTTGCAAGCATCGCTGCAGCAGCCATCCATAGCGGTACCGCATTCATCACACTGGGTAAAGTGCTCGTTGCACTCGGGGTTGGCGCAGTTGATCATCTTCGGCGTGGTTTTGCCACAATTTAGGCAGGTAGAGATCACAACCGGGTTGACGCTGTTCACATCCACCGAAAGGCGGTTATCAAACACGTAGCATTTGCCTTCAAAATCTTCGCCGCCTGCTTCTTTGCCATATTTGATGATGCCGCCGTGCAATTGGTACACATCGGTAAAACCTTCGTGCAATAACAGGGCTGATGCTTTTTCGCATTTAATGCCGCCGGTGCAATAGGTGAGGATCTTTTTATCTTTATACTGGGCCAACTCGTTTATCATGGCCGGGAAATCGCGGAAGTTCTCGATATCCAGCGTAACCGCGTTTTTGAATTTGCCCAGGTTATGCTCGTAGTTTGATCGCACATCAAGCACTACCACGTCATCGCGGTCCTTCATCGCCAAAAACTCCGCGGGTTCTAAATGCTTGCCGGTTTGTTTTTGCGGGTTGATCATATTCGGGTCGCGCAGGCCCGAATGCACAATCTCCGATTTATAACGGCAGTGCATTTTTACAAAGGAAGGCTCCTCAACCTCATCAATTTTAAAATCGATACCGGCGAAGCGTTCATCGGCATGCAGGGTGTCCATATAGGTTTTGCAGGACTCGGTACTGCCCGAAACGGTGCCGTTCAACCCTTCTTCGGCAACAATAATGCGCCCGGTTAGCCCTAAACTTTTACAGAATTTTAAATGATCGGCAGCAAATTGCTCCGCATCGGCTATTGTTGAATAACAATAGTACAGTAGTGTATTGTATTTTGCCATAAAATCATTGATGCCGCTGCAAACGGTGTTAAATGAGGTGCAAAGATAAAAAATTTATGGTAATGATTAAAGGTGGGGCTGCCAAAACAAAAACACTTTTATACTAAAGCCCGGTACTGGTAAATGCACCGGGCTTTTATCTGATAGCGTTAAACAGGAACTGCGATTAGTACTTCAGAACAAAGAAACCGGTTTTTCGTTTCTGGCTACCGTCGTCGGCTTTATACAATAGCTGGTAAAAATAGGTGCCGGCTGGTTGCGGCTTTCCGTTATTGCCGGCATGCCCGTCGAAAATGTGGCTCACGTTATCATAGCCAGCAATTTCAAATATCAATTTCCCGCTGCTGTTTATCACTTTTAAGGTATTGTCGGGGTAGTTATAAATACCATCTACAAACAAAACATCATTGTGCCCATCGCAATTGGGCGATACGGCCTGTTTAACAAGCGGTTCGTGCACGCCGTACATTTCCGG
>CBFGNE010000686.1:0-2813 GCA_965649995.1 uncultured Mucilaginibacter sp. | reverse complement strand
CGCACCACGCCGTCGCTGGTATTCTCCGATAGGAAACTGCGCTACACCTTCGCTAACACTACCGACCCAATTGATAAAGCCGTGCAAACCACCACGGTAGATTTCCCGCTATCGGTAAAGCTAAAATCTGATCGTGTGGGCAACCTGCGGGCGTATCTCCTCGGTGGCGTAAAATTCTCAGCAGCCATTGGCGGTAAAAAAGACGGCGAAAACACCGCCCCTTTAGAGCGCATTGTAAAAAACACCAAAAGTTACTCCTCATACGAAGCCGGCTTTGGTTTCGATATATACTTCGAATACTTTAAGCTATCGCCCGAAATTAAGGTGACCAATACCTTCGGCAACCTTTTAATACGCGAGAACCACCCATTTTCCGCACCTATCAACAAGCTATCGCTGCACACCATAATGTTTAGTTTGTATTTTGAGTAGTTTTTGATTACCCCGATTTTGGTAGGATTACACAGATTGATACTGATTTTACACAAGCATTGATTGTAGGTTTGTTGATTGCGATTATTTAATAAGGCCGATTTTTTTTAACGTCTCAAACCCTTCCAACTTTTTTAACTTCTCATAACATTGCAACTTTCCAACGTTACAACCTTTCAACATTATAACCTTCCCTAAATAAAACATAATTTCGCTGCCGATAGTTACACTACCTATGGCTAAGATTGCATTAATAACAGGCGCTACCGCGGGGATAGGCGAGGCCTGTGCTCACACATTTGCCCGCGAGGGTTACAACCTGGTACTTACCGGCCGCCGCATGCAGCGTTTAGAGCGGCTTGGCGAGGTGCTGAATGATAAATACAATGTAGAAGTAGCAATTTCCTGCTTTGATGTACGCAGCAAGCAGCAGGTAATAGAAAACCTGCAGGGCTTGCCCGAAGAATGGAAACAGGTGGATGTATTGGTGAACAACGCCGGGCTAAGCCAGGGGCTGGACCCCATAGACAAAGGCAGTTACGACGATTGGGAAACCATGATTGATACCAATATAAAGGGCTTGTTGTATGTAAGCCGTGTGGTGAGCAACTGGATGATTGACAATGGTTTTGGGCACATTATAAACTTAGGCTCGATAGCAGGCAAGGAAGTTTATACTAACGGCAACGTATATTGCGCCACCAAACACGCGGTTGATGCGTTAAATAAAGGTATGCGGCTTGATTTGCTAAGCCATGGTATAAAAGTAACTGCAATACACCCCGGCGCCGTAGAGACCGAGTTTAGCGAGGTGCGTTTTAAAGGCGATAAAGAACGTGCCAAAAAAGTATATGATGGCTTTGAGCCGCTGGTAGCGCAGGATGTTGCCGAAACCATTTGGTTTGTAGCATCGCGCCCGGCGCATGTAAACATAAACGATATTGTAATAATGCCAACTGCACAGGCGGCAGCAACCAATATATATAGGAAGTAGATGTGCAGATTTCAGATGTGCAGATGAAATTAAAATAAGAACGCCCGAATAAAAAAATCTAAAATCGTAAATCTAAAATCACAAATTAAATGTCACTCATTACACAAATAGACCAGGATATCAAACAAGCTATGTTATCCAAGCAACCCGACCGCTTGCGCGGCTTGCGGGCCATAAAATCGGCTCTGTTGCTGGCTAAAACAGAAAAAGGCGCCGCCGAAGAGTTAACCAAAGAAGCGGAGATAAAAGTGCTGCAAAAATTGATAAAGCAGCGTAAAGAATCGGCAGATATTTACAAGGCACAAAACCGCGAGGATCTGTACGAGGTTGAGATGGCAGAGATGTATGTAATTGAACCCTACCTGCCGCAACAAATGACCCGTTTTGAGATTGAAGGCTATATACAGGAGGTAATTGAACGCCTTGGCGTAACATCGGTAAAAGATATGGGCCGGGTTATGGGCCTTGCCAATAAAGAACTTGCAGGCCAGGCTGATGGTAAAACCGTATCAGAAGTGGTTAAACAACTGTTGGGATAATTTAATTGTTAAAATTGTTGCAGGTATACCCTAATAAACTAAATTTACCGTAGTATTTACAACTTTTCAGACTGAAACTAAAAACGGTCTGCAAGGTTTAAAGCGATATTTGACGAAGCATATATGAATTTTGTACTGAAGGAAGAAAAGGGGTTTACATACGTAGAAGAAGGACAAGGCGAACCATTGCTGCTTTTGCACGGCCTGATGGGCGCATTGAGCAACTGGGAAAAAGTGATAGAAGAGTTTAGCCCGCATTACCGGGTTATTATCCCTATTCTGCCAATTTACGATATGCCCATACTTACAACCGGTGTGCGTGCCCTCTCAAAATTTGTACACAAATTCATTAAGTTTAAAAAACTAACCAGGATAACCATGCTGGGTAATTCGCTTGGCGGGCATGTTGGGTTAATATATGTTTTGGCACACCCGGGTTATGTAAAAGCCCTGGTATTAACCGGTAGTTCGGGCCTGTATGAGAATGCATTTGGTGGTTCGTTCCCGCGCCGCGAGAACTATGAGTTTGTAAAAGCAAAAGTAGAGTACACTTTTTACGACCCTGCGGTGGCGTCAAAAGAAATGGTAGACGAAGTTTACGAAAGCATTAACGACCGCGCAAAGGTGATCCGCATACTGGCCATGGCAAAATCTGCCATCCGCCACAATATGAAAGGCGACCTGCGCAAGATAACGATGCCTGTTGCGTTAATATGGGGCAGGGACGATAAAATAACCCCACCCGAGGTGGCTGTTGAGTTTAACGAACTGCTGCCAAACTCGTACTTGTACTGGGTTGACAAATGCGGGCATGCGCCAATGATGGAGCGCCCCGAAGAATTTAATAA
>CBFGNE010000685.1:0-2817 GCA_965649995.1 uncultured Mucilaginibacter sp. | reverse complement strand
GTAAGGCTGGGCATTGTGCGCGGGCTGGATCTGGCACAAGCATCTAAGCATTCCTACCCTCGCTTTGTAAATTTTTGCCTGTATATATTGGCGCAGATATCCATCATCGCCTGCGATTTGGCCGAGGTAATAGGTATGGCCATCGGTTTAAACCTATTGTTTGGCTTACCGCTGATATGGGGTGTATCCATCACTATGCTCGATACGCTATTATTACTGTTCCTTCTGAATAAAGGCATGCGTAAGCTGGAAGGCTTTATTATATCACTGATATTTATTGTAGGGCTGGCATTTTTATTAGAAATGTTTATTGTGCAGCCACATGTAATAGATGTTGCCAAAGGCTTTATCCCTACGGCTTTGAATGAGCGGTCGTTGTATTTAGCCATTGGTATTATAGGTGCCACGGTAATGCCGCATAACCTTTACCTCCACTCCTCACTGGTGCAAACCCGGAAGATCGATCGGACCGAGCAAGGCATCAAAAATGCCATACGCTACAACTTTTGGGATACTACCATAGCGCTAAACCTCGCCTTTTTTGTAAACGCTGCTATATTGATACTGGCAGCCAGTGCCTTCTTCGGACGAGGTTACCACGAGGTAGCTGAAATACAGGATGCGCATAAATTATTAACCAATATCTTCGGTAAACTGGCACCGGCCTTATTTGCTATTGCATTGATAGCTGCAGGGCAAAGTTCCACCGTAACGGGTACACTTGCAGGGCAGATTATTATGGAAGGCCACCTTAACCTGCGTATAGCGCCCTGGTTAAGGCGGTTACTCACACGGATATTTGCTATAGTACCCGCATTTTTCACCATATTATACGCAGGCGAAGAAGGCTTGGGCAAATTATTGATATTAAGCCAGGTGGTATTAAGCCTGCAATTGGGCTTTGCTATTATCCCGCTGATACATTTTACATCAGATAAAAAGCGTATGGGTAAATTTGCTACCAGCCTGCCTTTAAAGGTGTTGGCCTGGGTATTTGCCGTGCTGATAGTAGGTTTAAACGCAAGGCTGGTTATACAGGAAATAGGTGGCTGGGCTGAGGCAAACCAGGGATCGGCCAATTTGGTGCACTTTGTAATAACGCCGATAGCTGTTGGCGTTGCAGCGCTATTGCTTTATGTTTTCCTGCGCCCCTTGTTTTGGAAACATACCGACCAGCAAGTTTACATACCCCATGGTATCGCGGCTTCGCTTGATAATTTGGAAGCGGTACATTACAATCACATCGCTGTCACTATTGATTTTTCTAAAAACGACCAGGATTGCATACGCCATGCGCTAATGCAGGGGGGCAAAAAAGCTAAATACAGCCTGATACATGTGGTAGAAACCGCCGGTGCACGTTACTACGGCAAACAGGTAATGGATAACGAAACCCAGAGCGATGTAAATAATTTGGATAAATATGTGGATACCTTAACCAAGCTAAACTATAAAGCCGAAGCAAAAATAGGCTACGGCGGGCCTGCAACCGCCATTGCCGAGATTGTAAACAACGAGGGCATCGATTTTATTGTAATGGGCTCGCACGGGCACAAGGCGCTTAAGGACCTGATATTTGGAACAACCGTAAACAGCGTAAGGCACAAGGTGAATGTACCGGTGCTGGTTGTTAAGCCGGGCGCAAAATAATTTGCATATTTGCATCGTAATGAAGCAGGATATCTACATCAAGAATAAAAAAGCATACTTTGAGTACCACATACTGGATAAATATGTAGCGGGCATACAACTGCTGGGTACCGAAATAAAATCCATCCGTGAAGGGAAAGCCAACGTGAACGATGCTTTTTGCACCTTTATTGGCAACCAGCTTTATATCCGTAATCTGCATATTTCCGAGTATTCATTCGGTTCGTTTTACAATCATGAGGCCAAGCGCGACCGTGTGCTGTTACTCAATAAAAAAGAACTAAAAAAACTGCTTACCCGCGGCGAGGAAAAAGGATTAACAATTATCCCACTTGCCCTATTCATCAGCGAACGCGGCTTTGCCAAAGTTGAAATAGGGCTTGCCCAGGTTAAAAAGACATTCGACAAACGCGAAACCATGAAGGAGCGCGATACTAAGATTGAAATGGATAGAGCGATGAAGAGGTAAAGAGCCCCCCAGCCCCCTGAAGGGGGAGTTTTTGAAATGCATAAAGAAAGCCCCTTGACAAAAATCAAAGGGCTTTCTTATTAAACTTCTGCTCCCCTTCAGGGGGCTGGGGGGCTTCGCTTCACCACGCTCTATCCCCTACCAATGGCACAAACCTGAATGTATCCAGCACATGCCGTTCGTAATCATTCTCGCTGGTTTTTAGCACTGTAACCATTTTTTGAGATTTCTCGTCGCCTACAGGGATAACCAGGACACCACCAATATTGAGTTGCTTTAATAGCAGGTCGGGTACTGTTGGGGCACCGGCGGTTACGATGATCTTGTCGTATGGGGCATCACTTGCTATACCTACCGAGCCATCGCCTAAAAAGAACTTTGGTTTATAACCCATGTAGGGCAGTACTTGTATAGTACGTTCGTAAAGTTTTTCCTGGCGCTCAATGGTGAATACTTTGGCTCCCACCTCCATCAACACACAGGTTTGGTAACCGCAGCCGGTGCCAATTTCCAGCACCTTATCGCCTTTTTTTATGTGGAGTAATTCTGTTTGATAAGCTACAGTGTAAGGTTGCGAAATGGTTTGCCCGGCCCCTATCGGGAAGGCAATATCTTTATAAGCCTGGTTCCAAAAAGTCTCGTCGAAAAAGTAATGGCGGGGCACTTTACCAATGGCAGCTAACACGCGCTCATCCTCA
>CBFGNE010000684.1:0-2818 GCA_965649995.1 uncultured Mucilaginibacter sp. | reverse complement strand
TCTCAAAATTGAGGATGTTTTGGATGTTTGCCCCGCGGAAGGCATAGATGCTCTGTGCATCGTCGCCCACTACGCAAATGTTCTCGTTCACAGCCGCCAGGCGCTTTACAATCAGGTATTGCGAAAAGTTAGTATCCTGGTACTCATCCACCATCAGGTATTTAAACTTGTGCTGGTATTTATTCAGCACTTCGGGATGGAGCTTTAAAAGTTCGTTAGTTTTAAAAAGCAGGTCGTCAAAATCCATAGCACCGGCGCGGTAGCAGCGCTGCACATAGGTTTGATAGATGGTACCCAGCATACCGCGGCCGCCGCCGTGGTCGTCGGCCTGTATCTGGTCGTTTTGCTGGTATTCCTGCCAGCCAACAAGGTTGTTTTTTGCTGCAGAGATGCGGTTGAGTACAAAGTTTACGGCGTACAGCTTATCGTCCAGGTTCATTTCCTTGAGGATGGCGCGGAGCACGCTTTTGCTGTCGTCGGTATCGTAAATGGTGAAGTTGCTTGGGTAGCCAATTTTATCGGCCTCAACCCGCAGTAATTTTGCAAAAACAGAGTGGAAGGTACCCATCCAGATGTTTTTTGCTTCGGGGCCACAAATATGGTTGATACGCTCGCGCATTTCGCGGGCGGCCTTGTTGGTAAAGGTAAGTACCAGTATGTTAAACGAATCTACCCCGCTGCGGATGAGGTGGGCAACCCGGTAAGTAATAACGCGTGTTTTGCCCGAGCCTGCGCCGGCGATGATCATCACCGGGCCTTTAATTTGCAATACGGCAGCCTTTTGTTCGGGGTTTAGCCCTTGTAAGTAATCCAAATCCAGTTCCTCTTTTCTTAAAAGGCGAAATTAAGGTTTTAGGGTGAAAAGGGAAGATAAAGCAGTTTAAAAAATGCTAACATTATTAGAGAGGGGTTGGTATAATGGCGATTTAAACACAAAGAGCAATAAGACTTGCATGGAGTATAGACACAAAGAGCTCAAAGAAAACGCGTACAACTTTAAGGACTTTGCGCCCTTTGTGATGCTCTCTTTGAGCCCTTTGTGGTTAATGAAACAGCGTTCCTGTTACAACCTCACCTTAATCCCTCCATTCACCACAAAACCATCCAGCGGGGCATATATATCCCTGAAATTCGGGTTGGTGATGCTGCCCGTATAAATGCTATCGAACCGCGTTTGCCGGGTATCTGTCAGGTTTTCAAAGTTGATGAAGAGTGAAAACCGTGGCCATATTTTTTCAGCCATTAGCCCGGTTGTCCAGTAACTTTCCCCCGTTTTGCCATCATTTAACAACTGCGGGCTAAAATAGTAAGCCTCCAAACCAATTTTCAGTTTCTCAGGGATCTCGTACAACAACACGTTATTCAGCCGGTGTTTTGATACCAACGGGTAAGCACTGATAGTGTTGCCTGTGTGCTGGGTAACGTGTGCAAAGGTGTAGCCCATAAACAGCTTAAAGTTGTTATACGTGAGTTTGATGTTGGTTTCGGTGCCTTTGGTGTTCAGGTCGCCGGGAGGCTGCTGGTATTGCAGGGTGCCGTTTGGCAAAGCGCTTAGCAGGATAGGGTGCTCTACCCGGGTGTAAAAAAATAACTGGTTAATGCTGAAGCTAACGCGGTTGTCAAACAAGCCCGTGCGGTAATTAATATCATAGTTGGCACCGTAAGAGCGTTCGGCGCGCGTATTACTAACATCTATCGGCAGTACGTTGCGGAACTGTATACGTTCGGCATCTTCGGTAAACACATTTGGCGCTTTATAGCCTAATCCGCCGCCAAGGCGGGTAGAAACCTCCGGGCTTATTTTCCACAAGCCCGAAATACGCGGCAGGAAAAAGAAACCGTATTGGTTATGGTGATCGCCGCGTAAACCCGATTCGAGGATGAATTTGTCGCTAATATCCCAGGTGTTTTGCACAAATGCGCCAATGGTTTTATAATTATAACTGCGCAGTGCAAAACTGCTGGTTTTATCTTCGCTGAAATTATCGCTGAGGTAATTAATGCCGGCAACCCAGTCAGTTTTGGCGCCTTTATAAGTGTAATTAGCTTCGCTGTAGGTAGACAGCTGCACACCGGCGAATGTATAATCGGGCAGGTTGATGGTACGGTTAAAATAGCTTACGCTGTTTTTAAATTGCAGTGTTTCCTTATCGTTCAGGTGGGTATTCAAGGTTGTTTGGCTGCTGTGGCGGCTTGTTTTATTTTGTTCGAAGTAGGTGTGTTGCGCATCGCCATCGCCTTCAATGTAATGCAGGTCGCCGCCTATGCGGTTTTCTAAGGTGCTGTTTATACCGATGTTGAGATCGGTTTTATTATTAAGATAGAGGAATAATTTAGGGTTAAGCGTTAAGCGGTTGTATTTGGGAATAGCGGTAAGGTCGATGCCTGCCGGATCGTATGCTGTGCCATGGTTGTACGCGGCGTAAACAGTAAGACCCGTTTTTTTGAATTTTTCGGCGTAAAAACCGCTTGCATCCAAGCCCAGGGCCGATGTCCCGTTTAGTAGGAAGCTGAGCTGCCGTTCATTGGTTGGTACCTTTGATACCAGGTTTACCAGCCCGGCAATAGCGCCGCCGCCATACAGGGTAGAAGAGGAGCCTTTGATCACCTCCACTTGCTTCAGGTCGAGCGGGGCAATTTGCAGCAGCCCCAGGCCACCCGAAAAGCCGGAGTATAGCGGGAAACCATCGCGGATGATTTGGGTGTATTTGCCATCCAGCCCCTGTATGCGGATGCTGGCATTGCCGCTGGTGGCCGATGTTTGCTGGGTTTGTATGCCCGTGCTTTCGGCTAAAATCATGCGGATATCGCCGGGTTT
>CBFGNE010000683.1:0-2825 GCA_965649995.1 uncultured Mucilaginibacter sp. | reverse complement strand
GTCGGTGGCGTTACGTGTGCCTACTATGCTGATAATGCGCTGCATGTTTAAATTAGCATTACCGCGGGCATATACCAACAACGGAGAGTCGTGGCAGTTTTTTAAGCGTTTGGGGTAGCGCGGATCAGTATAAAAAAGCACATCGATATTGTGCTTCTCAACAAAGTTCAACTCCACCTCTGCCCGGCGGAGCGCTTCATCAAAATCGGCAAGTTCCAGCCGTTTCTCACCAATACCGCGTGCGCGGGTAAGCGAAGTTTTCGACAAACGGAATATTTGTTCCGCATCGCCAAACTGGGCTATCATCGATTTGGCCAGCACCGGGCCTATCTTTTTTACAAACGTTAATGCGAGTTGATGATGTAAGGACATAGTTTTTGCTGCTCCTAAAATAGGTATAAATCCTAATATTTTTAGCAAAATGGCTTGATTTTTATTTACTTTCTTTCTTTTCCCGGGTCGTTGAGAGGCACGAAGCGATCTCTAAGCTTTGCATATCGGCTCGTAGTGTGTAGAGATTGCTTCGTACCTCGCAAGGACGGAATGGTTAGTGTTTCCCCGGGCCTTTGCGTGCTCCCCTTCTTCCTCGTCAATTATCATCCATCAAAATTATTTTTACAAAAACTACAAAAATAGTTTGCAAACTATAAAAATAGTTTTACCTTAGCCTAACTATAGAAATAGTTTGCTATGAAAGTAAAAGAACTCACCAAAGCCGAAGAACAGATTATGCAGATACTGTGGCAATTGAAAGAAGCTATTGTAAAAGATATTTTAGAGCAGATACCTGAGCCAAAGCCTGCTTACAACACCGTATCTACCGTGGTACGTGTGCTGGAGGGGAAAGGTTTTATCGATCATAAGGCGTACGGCAATTCGCATGTGTACTTCCCGCTAATTAGCGAAGACGATTACAAAAAATTCACATTTGACAAGCTGATGAAAAACTACTTCAGCGATTCGTACAAAAGCCTGGTATCCTTTATTGCTGATGAGAAGAACCTGGGGCTAAAAGAACTGGATGAGCTAACCGAACTATTAAACAACCTAAAAAACAAAAAACAATGAACTGGCTGCACTACCTTGTTGAAGCAAATATTTACCTGGGGGTATTTTATTTGTGCTATTGCCTGTTTTTAAATAACGAAACCCACTACCTGCTGGGCCGCGCCTATCTGCTGTTTAGCTGCTTGGCATCGTTTATTTTGCCGGTTACACAGCTTAGCGTGTTAAAACCGGTTGAGCAGCTCACCCTGCAACCGGTGGTTTATACGCAGCCTGCAAATTACGCCCCCCTGCCCGAGGTAACCATTGTGGAACCGGAAAAGCACATCACTATGAACGATGTATTGCTATATGCCTACGTCGCCGGCGCTATAATTACCTTATCTATTTTGGCTTATCGCCTGTACCGCCTATCCTTGCTCACCCGCAAAAGCAAAGCCTTATATGGCAACAAGTACAAGCTTATTCAGCTTAATGGGGATAATACCGCCTTTTCGTTTTTCAACTACCTGTTTATTGGCACCGAAGTACCGCAGGCGGATACCATTATAGCGCACGAGCTGGTGCATATCCGCCAGAAGCATTCGGCCGACATTATTTTTGTAGAACTGCTTAAAGTAGTTAGCTGGTTCAGCCCGTTTATTTATTTGCTGCAAAGGAGCTTGCGCAGCATACACGAGTACATTGCCGATGAGCAAACCGCCGCGCAGGAACGCGACGCCCTCACCTATTCTTCTTTTTTACTCAACAATGCCTATGGCATACAGGGCTCGCCCATTGCACATTCCTTCTTCAATTATAACCTTCTAAAAAAGAGAATCATCATGTTAAATCAAAAACGATCAGGCAGGTTAGCAAGGCTAAAATACCTGGCGGCGGTACCCTTATGCGTAGGGATGCTGTGCGCATCAACGCTCGTGTTCAGTAAAGATTACGCGTTTATCGACCTGGCGGCGAAAGTTAAAACCATTGAAAAACCCGCTAAAGTGAAGCGTATTAAAATAGTAGATGGCAAAAACACCATATACGGCGATAATTTTACCGATAATAAAACAGGGAAAAAATATACGGTAGAAACGATTACGCCTAAGGACATTGAATATTTTGCTAAAACCCGCAACATGATCATAGAGATTGTGGAGGTGGAGAGCACTATGGCAAACCCAATGGTAATAATGCCGGATGCCAAAAGCGACACCGCTTTTGCAATGCGCCCACCCGCAAAATTTGCCGATGGCTACACGCTGCAGGAAAATGGTTACCTGATAGATAAAAAAACACCTTACATCACCGTAACTATAACTGATAAAAGTGGTGCCGAAAAATTTTATAATAGTACAGACGCTACAGCCGCCGAGCGCACAATGTTAAAAGATAAATATGGCTTTGAGTTTAAAAAAGCGGAAATGATGAATTTTCTGAAGATGGCATCGCAATCTGATAAAGCCTTCAGTAACAATCCTCAGCTGCCGCCCCCTCCGCCACCTGTACCTGTAAAAGATCCATATTTAAAACTGTCGCAATTCATTAGCCAGGCTATCGAATACCCAAAAACAGCTGTAAGCCAAAAAATAAAAGTGGCGCTGGTTGCCAATTTTACATTGGGCAGCGATGGCCGCATCAGCAATGTTTCGGTAACCGGGACCGATGATGCCAGATTTGTGAGTGCTTTAAAGGAAGGCCTTCCCAAATTCTCCTACCCTATTAAAGATAAACCCGGCAATAAAAAAATGGGCGTCACATTTTTCGCACTCGGCGATAAAGCCCCTACTATTGCTGCATCTGTAAAAAACAGTCCTGAATTTGTGGGAGAATCGGGC
>CBFGNE010000682.1:0-2831 GCA_965649995.1 uncultured Mucilaginibacter sp. | reverse complement strand
ACAGCGCTTTACCCGAATAGGATATGGTATGGGATATATTATCGCTGCTGAAGCTGTTCAGTAAAAATTTGGTGCGGTAGCCTAACGCTTTGTTCTCTACCACCAAAAATTCGTCGGATGATGCTTCCAGCGTTTGCCTCTTACGGATGTAATTTAAATCGAGCACATGCGGGTTTATTACCTTGCATTGCCTGGAATTTTCGGATGTGCCGATAAAATCCTTCTTAAATAGCTCGTAGTTCTTTTTCCAGTCTGCATTGCTTGTGATCGTTACTGCGCGCATCATCATCACCTTAGGCGTAAGTTCTATCGCCATCTCTATTGGTTTGGCGGTAACCAATACCTGTTTAGAATATTCCTCATAACCTAGGGTAGTGACCACCAGGTTATACTGCCCCGGTTTAACACCTCGCAGGCTAAAGCTCCCATCATCTAAGGATGCTGTACCATAACTGGCATTGCTTAAGAACACGCTTGCCCTTGCCACCGGGCTTTTAGAGCCGGCATTGGTGATCTTCCCGGTAATAACGCCATACTGGGCTGCTGCCGTAACGGGTAACCATACACAAATCATTATAAACCACCAGCGGCGCATAGTACTTTTCAAATTTTTTAGAGGACGCTAATAAAGATATAATTTATGAAGCAGAGATGAAAAATGTAGTTGGTAATTAAAAAGATACAAGCGGCGTTAATCTCTCCACAAATAAGGGAACAGAATAAGCGAAGTAGCTATAACAATTACGTTGATGGCAAGCAGTACGCCTATATTGCCCATGCTAAGCCCCCTATCCAGCCCATCCATAGCGGCTTTGCTTATTTTGATGAGCAACAATATTACCGGCACTATTACCGGGAAACTGAGGATTGCCATCAGCGTACCGTTGTTGCCTGCCTTTGATGCGATGGCAGATATCATGGTAAAAACAGTTGAAAAACTAATGCTGCCTAATAGCACGGTGATGAAGTAAAACAGCATGTCGCCTACTGTATTTGGGAAAAACAGCATATAAACGATTAAAGCCAATACGCTTAACAAACCCATTAAAAGGGTATTATATATGGTCTTGGATAAGATAATAGCGTGCGGGTGCGCTATGGTATAATAGTACAGCAAGCGGCCTTTGCTCTCCTGCATAAAGCTTTTGGCTATGGCGTTTACCGAGGCGAACAGCATGATTATCCAAAACAGGATATTCCATACAATGGGGTAGCCGGTGCTGCTTTTAAAACCCGGGTTGAGGTTGAAGGAGATATAGCAAATGAATACCGTTGATACGATGTACAGCAGCACACCATTGAACGCGTATTTTGAGCGCCATTCCAGGATGATCTCTTTCTTTAGCAAGCTATATGTCTCGTTAAAAAGCCTCATTGGTGGCAAATATAGCAAATGCAGGGTGTTCCACTTTGTAAATGGAACACCTATTTTTCAATTATCATTCATTATCAGATAGTTGTAGTTTTTTGTGGAACACTTTGGAACACCCCAGAACTTTAAATAATCATCACAAATACTTGCAAATCAAAATGTTAAGATAAATGTATAATTCACCAAAAAAAAATAAAGGTGGAACACTTGAAACAGGCTGCAAAGAAAGAAACGCAAAGATCGCAAACCCAGACCTTATTCTTACTTATTTTATAAAACAGGGTTTATGCAGCGCCGGTGAGCTTAGTGAACGGGCATTTTTACGTGCGAAAAACAGCGTATTTTTATCATTTTTTATCACTTTTCCCGACATTTTTCGGTGTTTTTCTGTGGTATTCTGTAGGATTTTCGAAGTTTTTTTGCGCGGCATATTGCGACCCGCCTCCATCGTCAAATCCATCAATATTTCTTAGTTTTACCGTTCACCATGAAGAAACTCGAATTAGCTGATAAATGGGTACTGGTTACCGGCGCATCCTCCGGGCTGGTGCAGGAAATGGCCAGGCAACTCGCCACAAAATATAAAGCCAACCTCATTATAGCTGCCCGCCGAAAGGATAAGCTCGACCAACTTAAAGCCGAACTTGAAAGCACTATAGGCATAAAAGTTAAAGTGATAGTCGCCGACCTTTCCATACACGAGGATGTAGAGCGGATGATAGATGCCAGCCTCGCCGACGGCAAGCTGTATGGCGCTATTTTAAATGCCGGCATAACCTACTTTGGCCGCCACGCCGACTTGCCCTGGGAGCAAACTGAAAACATCATGAAAACCAATGTAAACAGCGTGGTGTACATGACCAGCCGTTTAGTTAGCCATTTTGAAAACGCCCGGGCGGAAGGCGGCGTGATGATCGTATCCAGCATGGCTGCGTTTTTCCCGGTGCCGTACCAGGCGGTTTACTCGGCTACCAAAGCTTTTATTATGGCTTTCGCCAATGCGTTGTCGGTAGAGATAAAAAATCCGGCGCTTTCGCTTACGGTTTATGCCCCCGGCGGTATTGCCACCGAAATGACCGAAGGCAAAAACTTTAACGACCTTAAAAGCTGGCTGATGCCCGTTGCACAAGCCGCTACCGAAGGGCTGGATGCTTTTATAGCCCGCAAGCATGTGCATATCCCGGGGTTTTTAAACCGCGTGGGCAATGTATTTATGAGTTTTATGCCGCGCAAGTTTATCACCAAAAACATGGGCAAGGTTTATTACAAAGCCCTGCTTAAAGCTGAAAATTTATAAGTAGTATGTGCGAAGCTTTCCACAAAACACCGGTTGGGTTTGTGCGCATCAGGGCAGTTGAGGAATTTATCACCTCTATCAGCATACGGGATGAGGAATGCCAGGAAACGCCATCGCCTTCGCCAGCCATTAACCTCGCCATAAAACAACTGGATGAATATT
>CBFGNE010000681.1:0-2833 GCA_965649995.1 uncultured Mucilaginibacter sp. | reverse complement strand
TTGTTGATGCCGGCGAAGCAAAATAAACCTGCGGCAATTAAGGTGAGATTAATTTTCATAGCAATTTAGGAAAGGCCGGTTTGGATGTTTTGCGGCCACGGTAAAATTAGTTGATGTTGCACAGTTGCTTTAACACTATTTGATTGATTTGGTACTAATAATGTAAACCTCGGCAAGTCTGACGCGCAAAATCTAACCCTAAACGCTTGCGATTGTCTATTTCTGCGCCAGCAAACATATCTTGTGCAGCGATACGCACGAGCAGCACAATCCGGCAAAAACAATTGCGGTACGCAGCCAGTTCATGGTAGCCCATTGCGACACTGTTTGCTTTAGCAGATCTACATCAGTTAGCCGGGCGGTTTTAAACATGATATCGTTACGCGGGTAAAAATAGGCAAATGTAAAAGCGTCTGCAACGATGTATAAAACAAAGGCAGCGCCTAAACTCAGCCTGATAGAAGGCGATGCCTTCCAGAAAAGGATGAGCACCAGTAAGCCCAATAGCTGGTTAACTGGCGAAAATATCCGGAAGAAATTGCCCGGGCTTACCGCCTTAAAGTAGTCCCGCGCCGCAGCGATGGAGTGGGGGACATCGCTTCCCCAGCTTCGTGCGTCCACCAAAGAAGTGTAAATGTTTGTAAATAGCAAGCCGCTGGCTATGCCAATAGATGCGAATAAAAATATTGTTTTCATTTGTTTTTTTTTGCAAAGATGCCGCAGTGGCACCCTGCAAAATTGTATTTAACGGACATCCTGGTAAAGGTGCCCTTTTACCGGGCTCATATTCCGCTTGTATTCGCCGGGGGTAATGCCGGCGTAACCTTTAAAGGTTTTGTTGAAGTGAGATTGGTCGGAAAATCGGGTTTGGTAGGCTATCTCTGTAAGCGAAAGGTTAGCATCATCATGCATCAACCCAATAGCCTTCAGGTATTTTTTATACAGCAGCATTTCTTCGGTATTCATTCCGGTAGCCTCTAGTATTTTCCGCTGCAGCTGCCGCGGCGAATAGCACAATGATGAAGCCAGGGCGTTTACCGATAAATCGTTTTGATTAGTGGCGTACAGGAAGTGGTTGATCATTTGCTCGCGGGGCTGCCAACCGGTAAGGTGTTTATTAAGCCAGCCAAGGAAAGCCGCAACCCTTGCATCAAAGCTATCCTGCTCTGCTAAATGGTGCCAAAGCGAACTATAAACGGAGTTGATAAGGCCAAGGTCCACCGTTAAATTGGCAAACTCGCCCGCCGGGGTTTTAAATATATGTTTTACCGCTAAAGGTTGAAACATAACGCCAAAAAATACCTGCCGTTGCGGAAGCTGGATATTGATAGGTTTAGTATTAAACCCATTTATAAAGCAGTTACCCAAATATTGCTGCCTGTTCCCGAATTGAGCCGGTATGGGCAGGCTATCGCTAAAATTGAAGATAGCCTCTACCACGCCATTGGGGATAATACACTCCTTTTTAAATTGATGCAGCGGATGTTCTACCTGCCAAATGGAGTGTATCACTTGTTTAAAACAAGACTCGGTTGGTGTGTAGAAATTGGCAGTCAATGCTTTGAGGCTCGAAGATAGCGATTTTGGTTTAGACTGCCCCCAAGCTATTTACGTTACAATAAATTTAAACAGGCAAACTTATGCGCTTAGGAATACGTTTCGTGAACCAGCACCTCCTACTTTATCTTCCTGATATATAACGCCTTCACATCCAGTACTGTATGTTTGTCGCCATGGCAAAGTTGCAAGCCAATGGCCCCGTCGCTAAATCCTTCTGTATGTACGGTATCAATTGTTTTAACGCCGTTTAACCAAGCGGTAATATGGTGGTCCTTAGCAATGATATAGTAATGGTTCCAATCATTTGCCTTTACGAGTTTATCAGCCAGTTCTTTTGGGTATTTTTGAACCATTTCGGCCCTGCGTTCTTCCCAAAGGCATCCCCAGTAGCCCGGCCCCATATCTACCTGGTAGCCCGGTACGTTATCAGTATCGGTAGGGTGTATGCGTATGCAAACCCCCGAGTTTGCATCGCGGCCGGTCATCCTAACAATCGCATTTAATTCGAAGTTGGCATAGGTAGTTTTGGTGTAAGCATACATATGCCGCTCGCCACCGTTATAATCACCATGCAAAATGCCATTATCCAAAGTCCAGTAAGGTTTTGTAGCCACCCAGTCGTTTAACGAACCAATCAGGTTAACCCAACCTGTCCCAACGGGTTTATCGTCAACAAATTTGCCTTTATCCGGCAAAGTGTACACCAACGAAGTTGTGTTAACTCCCGGTAATACGCGCGAACTGCCGCAACCACCTGTTACGAAAACGGAGGCAAATAAAACGAAGTATTTAACTTGTAATCTCTTCTTCATATAAGATAAAATATATAGTGTTCGTTCTATGTTCCCGCACGGATCTCCGAAGGGCCTGTTATTTTGCCGGCAGAGAGGGCGATTTGTTTAATACTAAACCGATTTGATAATCAATATGTTAAACGGATGTTATTTCTTACTTACAGAAAACTAAGCACTTTTTTTGTAGGTTAATTGCAAATCTTGTAGTACAAACATAGCGATTATGGATTTGTAAAACCGATTGTTTGTAGCTTATTTTGCTGATCATCTGTAACGGAAAAGACCGGCTGCGGACCCACATCTGTTCAGAGTTTTCGCGGCCATTTAATCCGTATTCCTCCGACCTGTTGCCCTTGGTGCCTAACAGGTCAATAGGTCACCACCAGAATGCGATTTGTTGAATATTCTGGAGGTTCCCGGAAACAAAAAACGCCTTAAATGATGCATTTAAGGCGTTTTTGAATCGTTTGATATATAAA
>CBFGNE010000680.1:0-2835 GCA_965649995.1 uncultured Mucilaginibacter sp. | reverse complement strand
GAAGATTTTGCCAAACAACACCCTATAAATATTTTAATAGCCGAGGATAACGCCATTAACCAGAAACTGGCAAAGTATATTCTGAATAAAATGGGTTACAAGCCCGATATTGTAGATAATGGGCACGAGTGTTTAAACGCTCTTGTTGGCAAAAAATACGATATGATACTGATGGACGTACAGATGCCCGAGATGGACGGGTTAGAAGCTACCCGCTTTATCCGCCAAAATATGGAGCATCAGCCGGTTATCATAGCCATGACGGCCAACGCAATGGTAGAAGACAAAGAGGTGTGCCTTAACGCCGGTATGAACGATTATTTAAGCAAGCCCCTAAAGCTGCAGGAGATAATGAACGCGCTGGAAAGATGGGAACCCAATAAAGCTTCAATTTAGGCTTGGTTGTATCATAAATTCGATAACTTTACCATTCTTTTTATCATTTTATGAAACTATCCACATCTATACTTTTCCGCGCTGCTACGGCGGCAATGTTGTTTTTTGCAATAAACTTTGCAGCAGTTCAGGCTTCCGCATCGGGCGGATATTATTACCAGATAAAAATATACCACTTTAAGGATAAGGCACAGGAACAATCTGTTGATGCCTATTTAAAGGACTATTACCTGCCACAACTGCATAAGATGGGGCTGAAAAATATTGGCGTATTTAAACCTCAGGAAAGCGATACCGCTAAACGTACCTACGTTTTTATCCCCTTCAAATCGTGGAAGGATATGGAGGGCTTTGATAGTAAGGTAATAAACGCCGCAAGCGATGATACAGGTGGCAAAGATTATTTAGATGCTAATTATAAAACGCCGCCCTACGTGCGTACAGAGACCGTTGTACTCACAGCGTTTTCTACAAGGCCGGCACCAGTAGCGCCAAAGTTAACCGGCGATAGGGCTAGCCGCGTTTACGAATTGCGCAGCTACGAAAGCCCCACAGAAAAATACCACTATAATAAAGTTAAAATGTTTAACAGTGGCGAAACCGACCTTTTCGACAAGGTAGCTTCCAACGCCGTATTTTACGGCAGCGTTGTAGCCGGTAGCCACATGCCCAACCTTATGTACATGACCTGTTACAATAACATGCAGGACCGCGATAAACACTGGGAAGCATTTTTCGGTGCACCCGAGTGGAAGGGGCTTGTGGCAAATGAGGAGTTTAAAAACAATGTGTCAAAAAACGAGATAGTGTTTTTGCACCCTACAGAATACTCCGACTTTTAATTTGATTAATGAAGCGGGAAAAGCGGGATTACGACGCGGTTGTTGTAGGCTCCGGCCCAAACGGCTTGGCTGCGGCTATATTGATGCAGCAAAAAGGGCTGTCGGTATTGTTGCTGGAGGGCAAGGATGAGATAGGGGGAGGGCTACGCTCTGCCGAACTTACCCTGCCGGGCTTTAAACACGATATCTGTTCGGCCATTCATCCGCTGGCCGCCGCATCGCCATTTTTTAAAACCCTTCCGCTTACGCAATTTGGCTTACAATATATTTACCCGGAAGTTAATGCGGCACACCCTTTAGATGGTGGGAAGGCGGCCATATTAAAAGGCAATGTAGACGGAACAGCTGATTTGTTGGGGACAGATGAGCATACTTACCGGGCAATAATGGGTTCTGTTACCAAAGCCTGGCCATTAATTGATAAAGATGTACTTGGCCCTCTGCATTTTCCAAAGCATCCATTAATTATGGCAAATTTTGGGTTAAAGGCTATGCCGCCGTCCTCGTTTTTGATCAACAAGTTTAAAACTAACGAGGCAAGGGCCTTAATGGCCGGCATGGCGGCTCACTCTATGCAGCCCCTTACATATATGGCAACCTCGGCCATAGCATTGGTGCTTACGGCGGCCGGGCATTTACAGGGCTGGCCAATACCAAAGGGCGGTTCGCATAGTATAGCCAATGCATTGGCGGCTTATTTTACATCCATAGGCGGCACAATACAAACCGGTACATATGTAACATCGTTAAATCAGCTGCCATCGGCGCATGCGGTACTTTTTGATACCTCTCCAAAACAATTATTACAAATAGCCGGGCATAAATTTTCGTCAATTTACAAATGGCAATTAGAACGCTACCGCTACGGCATGGGCGTTTATAAGGTAGATTGGGCACTGGATGATGCTATACCATTCACCGCCGAAGGTTGCCGCAAAGCCGGAACTGTCCATATCGGTAATACATTTGAAGAGATCAAGGCGGCCGAGCAGCAAACCTGGGACGGCAGCCATCCCGAAAAGCCTTTTGTTTTGCTGGCGCAACAAAGTACGTTTGATGATAGCCGGGCTCCCGCAGGCAAGCATACCGCCTGGGGGTATTGCCACGTGCCTAACGGCTCCACCAAAAACATGACGGAGGCAATAGAAAATCAAATAGAGCGCTTTGCACCAGGTTTTAAAGAACGGATATTGGCAAAGCACACTATGGATACCCGCCAAATGGAAGAGTATAACGCCAATTACGTTGGCGGGGATATCAACGGCGGGGTGATAGATATCGGGCAACTATTTACACGCCCTGCACTGCGCTACTCGCCATATAAAACATCTGCCGAAGGCTTATATATTTGTTCGGCATCAACACCGCCCGGTGGCGGCGTGCATGGCATGTGCGGCTACTGGTCGGCAAAAAAAGCCTTAAAAGATGTATTTAATATTTCGGTTGATAGTTTATAGATTTATCACTTATGAGATTTAAGAAGATGTTATTCGCTGGTTTGCTACTGTTGCTGGTTTACCCGGCAATGGCGCAGCAAAAAAATAATTTTAAGCCGCAAAAGGCAGTATTGGAGGCCATCAGGAAAAATTTGGCCGAT
>CBFGNE010000679.1:0-2850 GCA_965649995.1 uncultured Mucilaginibacter sp. | reverse complement strand
CGTTTCCGGCACAGTAGCGTTAATCACTTTATTTTGATACAAGGCGTAGTCCGATGCAAAATCGTCAACCTTGGCTGCCGAAATTTTGTATTGCTTACCTTCTGTTTTGTGAAGGGTAAAGTTGATGTGCGAGGCCGTTGTGGGTACTTTGCTGTGCTTAAATTCGGCTGTTACAACAGCAACTACTTGCTGGGGGTTGGTAAAATCAATACCTGCGGTTTCTACATCAAGCTCCACGTTAAACAGCGGCTTGCCTTTACCACTGATGCCGCTTTTTCCGCTCAATACCTTTATCAGCGTTTTGTTGGCTTTCATATTTGGCCCGTCTTCAAAAAACGCCAATGCCGATTTGGTATGCCCCGCTTTTACCTGGGTATTAAAATCTTTCAATAAGGCCATAATTGCTGCTTTTTCTGTCGTCTTAGCTGTTTTACATCCAACATAAAAAATACTGCAAATAGCAGCCAGTACAATCATGGCTGCAATAAGGATAGGTTTGGTTTTCATGCGATAATAATACACAAATAAATTTGGTTACAAAAAGCGTTTTGGCTGATTGTAAATAATGGCAAACACCTGTTAAAGTGTATTTTAAACACTATAGTATTTCTCTATACGCTATAGATATTTGAGATGTGCGTGCGCCTCTTAAAACCGTATATTTGTTGCATAAATTTTAATAAAACATCCATTATGTTAACAATAGGACAACAATTCCCAAAGTTTTCTAAAATAGCCGTAACAAGCATCGAAAAAGGCAAAGAGTTTGAAACCATCACATCTGATTTTTTGGTGAACGATGATAACGTTTGGACCGTAATGTTCTGGTGGCCAAAAGATTTTACTTTTGTATGCCCTACCGAGATTGCTGAGTTTAACAAAAACTTCGGCGAGTTCCGCGACCGCGAAACCCGTTTAATTGGCGCTTCTACCGATTCTGAATTTGTACACGCCGCCTGGAGACGCGACCACGACGACCTGCGCGACCTTAAATTCCCGATGCTGGCCGATACTTCAAAATCATTAGCCGAAGACCTGGGTATTTTAGAGCCAAACGAAAAAATTGCTTACCGTGCTACTTTCATTATCGACCCAACCGGCATTATCCGTTGGGTATGCGTTAACGACTTAAGCGTTGGCCGCAGTGTTAAAGAAGTTCTACGTGTGCTTGATGGCTTACAAACCGACGAGCTTTGCCCATGCAACTGGGAAAAAGGACAAGAAACCCTCACCGTTTAATTTTACGACCCCTATATATATAGCCCTTGCGCCTGTTTAGGTGCAGGGCTTTTTTATACATTTCATTATTTAACCATGAACGAAAGTACAGAGATCATACAAGAGATACTACAAAGCCTTAACCTGGATGCAGCCTACCGCACTGCCAGCCTTACTTTATTGGAAAAAGGCGAATCGCGCTATCTGCGCGATTTTAAGCTAAACTTTACCAGCACCCTTGCTTCTGCCCACCTTACCGAAAAAGAGTGCGCCTTGCTGGGTTTAAGCACCGCTATCAACAACAATAACCTGCCGCTTACTAACTACTACACGCAGTATGCCGAAGCACATGGTGCCACCGCCGCTGATATTGCAGAGGCTGCCGGTTGCGCTTCCCTTTTGGCATCAAACAATATATTTTACCGTTTCCGCCATTTTACGCAGAAAGAGAAATATACGCAGATACCTGCCCGCATACGCATGCAGCTGATGATGAAACCGGTAACCGGCAAAGAGTTTTTTGAATTGATGAGCCTGGCCATATCTGCCGTAAACGGCTGCGAAATGTGCGTAAATGCGCACGAAGATTCGCTGATAAAGCTTGGCACTACCGAGGAGCGCATATTTGATGCGGTACGCATTGCATCGCTGGTAAGCGCCACAGGTAAGATCATATTTTAAAAAACCGTTTTTAATAAAGAAGGGGCTGCTTTTTTGCCCCTTCTTTATTAAAACAGTCAAGATGAAAATAATATGAAATTAAATTTGGGTTTGTTAATTAAAAACAACTAATTTTATAGCATAAGATTATAACACCTCTCCTAATCATAATTTTTTTTAACTAACACTTTGTGAACCCGGAGGTTGATTACAAATTTAATTGTTGATTTTTTTGTATAAACCGTTCAGCTGACAAGGCTGAACGGTTTTGTTTTTTAATGGCTGTCGGCCACCGCCTTAAGCTTTTTAAACGGCTGCAGGTATAATAAAGGTATCGAAAACAGCATTACCAGCCCCGAGATCCAATAAGCATCATCGTACGTAAGTAACATCGTTTGCCGTATTACAGTTCCTTCAATAGCAGCATATGCCATGTGCGTGGCATCTAATATTGATTTACCCTTGGCTACAAAACCCTGGGTAAGCATATTCAGCCTTTCGGTAAATGCCGGGTTGTAAGGGTTAACATGCTCTATCAACACGCTCCTGTGGAAACCCTGGCGAATGTGTATAATGGTTGTTAAAGCTGCAATACCAAAAGAGCCGCCCAACTGCCTCATCATGTTGTTTAAGCCCGATCCCTGGCCTATTTCGGGGCCTTTCAAATCGGCCATAGCAAGTGTGGTTAGCGGCACAAACAATAAGGCCATACCCACCCCACGTATCAGCAAGGGTACCAATACATCTTTCTCGCCGGTTGCAAGGGTAGAGTTGCTTAGCATCCAGGTGAATACAAAGAACAGGAACATACCCACGGTAGCCATAAATTGCGCCGGGATGCCTTTATTAAGCATATTGCCTATAAATGGCATCATAAATATAGTACACAAACCACCGGGGAACAACAGCTCGCCGGTTTGCTGTGCATTAAAGCCAAGCAAATTTTGGCAAAACACCGGGAATACGAATACC
>CBFGNE010000678.1:0-2860 GCA_965649995.1 uncultured Mucilaginibacter sp. | reverse complement strand
TTTCTCTGCTAAATCAACAGGTTCATCCCTCATGTGCGGAAGCAATACGGGGGCATCTGTAAATACTTTTTTATCCAACCGCTGCAATGGCAATAACACGGTAAAGCAGCTGCCCTGGTTAGGTTCGCTTTCTACAACAATTTCGCCCTGGTGCAGCCTTACAAATTCTTTGGTGATAGATAATCCTATGCCGCTACCCTGGTTAAGCATACTGCCCGGTATATCGCTCTGAAAGAAAGGCTGGAATATCTTTCCTATTTTATCGTTTCCTATGCCAATACCTGTATCAATAATTTTTATCTCAAGCTGTGTGTCAGCGTCATCACCAGTATTTCTCAAGTTTAAAAGTACGCTTACCTGCCCGCCTGCATGAGTAAATTTATAGGCATTAGATAGCAGATTAAAAAGGATGCGTTCTATCTTGTCATGGTCAAAACTTGTATAAAACTCCTCCACCTCAGTATCAAACACAAAATCTATCCCTTTTTGCTCGGCTACATCGGTAAAAGAGTACGATAGTTCGCGGATGAAACTTACAATGTCCCCCGTGCGTTTGTGCAGCTTCAGTTCCTGGTACTCCATTTTACGGAAATCGAGCAACTGATTCACAAGGTTAAGTAAGCGCTTGGCATTGCGGTTAACCAGTAAAAGCTGATTTTTCACATCGGGGTCTTTCACCTGCTTTACAATCTTATCTACCGGCGCCATGATCAGCGATAGCGGCGTACGAAACTCATGGCTTACGTTGGTAAAGAATTTGATCTTCATCAGGTCGAGTTCGTGCAGCCGTTGTGTTTCTTCCCGTTCTTTCTCCAGCAGGAACTTGGTGCGCAGTTTTTTTATACCCTCCCTCCGGATGTAAAATAAAGCGCTTATAAAAGCAAGGGCATAAAGAATGTATGCAATGCTGGTTTTCCACCAAGGGGGCAATATGGTTACATGCAAGGTCAACTCTTTGCTGTTCCAAAAACCGGTGTTTGATGCGCGTACTTTAAAGGTATAATCGCCTGCATCTAAGTTGGTGTAGGGTGCCTTCCGGCTAAGGTTATCAGCCGCGATCCAGTTTCTGTCGAATCCCTGCATCATGTACTCAAATTTAACTTTATCCGGATCGAAATAATTGAGAGCGGCAAATTCTATCGAAAAAACATTCTCGTTATATTTCAACTCGATGCTTTTCATATAACTGATGGCTTTAGGCAGGATAACGTCACCGTAGATCTTTTCGCCAACGGATACACTTTTGTTAAAAACCTGCAAATCGGTTAGTGCCAATTCGGGTACATGCCTGCTCGAATGCAAATCCGCCGGGTTAAAAATATTAAAGCCATTACCGCCTCCAAATATGAGTTCGCCGCTGCGGGTTTTGTATGATGAATGCGGCGTAAACTCCCGGCCCTGCAACCCGTCCTTTTCATTATAATTAACAAAACTGAATTTACGGGGCAACGCTTTATCGTTTATGGTGATGCTGGATAGCCCATTTTGGGTGCTTGCCCAAATGTGGCGGCTATTATCCTCCCGTATATCAATAACCGTATTATCGGGTAGTCCTTCTTTATGCGTAAGGTTAGTAAAGCTGCCTTTTTCAGGGTCGAATATGCTTATCCCCCCACGCGAACTCACCCATATCAACCCGCGGCTATCTTCCAAAATATTGTTGGTGTTATTGTTGGCAACGCTATGCGGGTCTTTATCATCATGGATATAGTGCGAAAACTGCCCCGTTTTACGGTTTAAAACATCCACGCCAAATGCAGTCACAATCCAAAGGTTCTTCCGCTTATCCTCCATAAGCGAGGTTATGTAGTTAGAATGGATAGAGTTACTGCTGCCCGGGGTCGGTATGAAATGCGAGAACTTGCCGGTTTTACGATTAAATAGGTTTAAGCCGCCGGCGAGTGTGCCAACCCACATATTTTGGTCGCTATCCTCAATTATCGACCATATGCGGTCTTCGGAAATAGTGGTGGAATCGGCATCATTATGGCGGTAATGCTTAAAGTTTTTGCCATCGAACACATCCAGCCCGCCAAAGTACGTTCCTATCCAAAGTTTCTGCTCATGATCCAGGTACATGCTTACAATTATATTGTTGGTAAGGCTGTTGATGTTGGCTGCATCGTGCATGTATTTTTTAAAGCTGCCGTTTTTACGGTTAAAATAAACCAAACCGCCGCCATTGGTGCCCAGCCAAAGATTGCCATATTTATCTTCAATAAATTTGTTTACATCGCTAAAGCTTAAACTGGCCGGGTCTGAAAGGTGATGCGTGTACAGCGGAAACTTGATGATACTTTCGTGGTAGTAGCTTACGCCCCGCTTGTAAGTACCTGCCCATATAATGCCGGTGTTATCCCTGTACAGCAAGATAATGCTGTTTTGGCCAACCGTTTTGTTGTCATCTTCCCGGTTTAGCAGGTATTTGAGCCTGAAATCCAGTTTGTTTAGTATATTAACGCCACCGTGGTCGGTTGCTATCCATATACGGTTTTTATCGTCCTGTATAAGGCTGGTAACTACATTGGTATTTAACCCGCCATGCCCGGTATCTTTATCTACATGCCTGAATGAGTTAAGCCCACTGTTGAGGTAATAAACACCCAACGAGTAATTGGGTACATATGCCCATATATCATCCTGGTTATCAATAAAAACGCGGTAACTGCTGCTTAGGTTAGCGCTGATCCCAGCCAGGGTTTTTCGGTAATTAACTTTATAAGTTATAGGGTTTACCCTTTCTAAAATGCCTTTATTATATACCAGCCAAATGTTGCCTTTATTATCCGTGGCTAAATCAGATACGGTGTTGCTGTATATCGACTGCCGATCGCCCGGTTTATTGCTAATATGTGTGGTT
>CBFGNE010000677.1:0-2860 GCA_965649995.1 uncultured Mucilaginibacter sp. | reverse complement strand
GATAAAGGTTTTACTTTTGGTCAACTCACCAATTTTATTGTTTACGCTGCTTTTATCAGCGCAGCCATGGGCAGCCTGCCTGATTTGTACGCCAATCTGCAAAAAGCTGTGGGCTCGTCAGAGCGGGTGTTGGAGATACTGGCAGAACATGGCGAAGATATTTCTATCACAGATGTTAACAACGCTATAAAACAAACCATACAAGGTAACCTCGCTTTTACGGATGTGCAATTCGCCTATCCTTCCCGCTCAGAACTTACAGTGTTAAACGGTATCTCTTTTGATGCCTCGGCCGGGCAAAAGGTGGCTATTGTTGGGCCAAGCGGCTCGGGTAAATCTACTATGGCTGCGCTAATACTGCAATTTTACCATCCGCAAAGCGGTACCATTTTGTTTGATGGCCGCCCTGCGGATGAATTTGCCTTAACCGATATCCGTAACCAGGTGGCTATTGTGCCACAGGATGTATTGCTGTTTGGCGGTACTATTATGGAAAACATCGCCTACGGTAAATTGAACGCTACTAAAGAAGAAATTATACAGGCTGCCAGGCGCGCTAATGCCGACCAGTTTATCACCTCATTCCCCGAGGCTTATGAAACTGTTGTAGGCGAGCGCGGCGTAAAACTTTCGGGCGGGCAAAGGCAGCGTATTGCTATAGCGCGTGCATTGTTAAAAAATCCTGCTATATTGATCCTCGATGAGGCAACCTCATCCCTCGACTCCGAATCGGAGCGTTTGGTACAGGAAGCATTGGAAGAACTAATGAAGGGGCGCACCTCTATCATCATCGCCCACCGCCTATCCACCATCCGCGAAGCCGATAAGATCATCGTGCTGGAAAAAGGGAACATCATCGAAAACGGCACCCACCAGGAACTGGTAGCCAACGAGCAGGGACTTTACCGGTATTTGAGCCAGTTGCAATATGAGGTACAGTAAATAGCTGATAGTTCATAGATCATGGTAGCTCTGTCAAAAGCGATTAATGCCATTATCCATGAACTATCATCTATGAACCATCAACCATGAACTAATAAGAATGAAATTAACCATACACGGGGCGGCCCGGCAGGTAACCGGCAGCATGCATTTATTGCAGGTTGGCCAATATAAGATACTGATTGATTGCGGGCTTGATTACGAGAAAGACCATAATATACAGGTGAACGAGGATTTTGGCTTCGACCCCGAAAAGATAGATGTAGTGGTGCTTACCCATGCCCATATCGACCATTCGGGTAACCTTCCAACCCTGGTACGCATGGGCTTCAGCGGGCAAATACTCTGCACCCCGCCTACTGCCGACCTCACCGAACTGCTGCTGATAGATTCTGTAAACATCTTTTTAAGCAAGGCGGAAAAAGGCAGGCGCAACCGTAAGCGCGGAAAGCATGGCAATAGCGGCCCGCAGCCATTGTACCTGCAAAAGCACGTAATGGATACGGTAGAACGCTTTGTAACCATTGGCTTTAACCGTCCCTTTCGTATTAATGGCGATATCGAGCTTACCTTTATCCCCGCAGGGCACTTATTAGGGGCTGCCGCTGCTGTTTTTAAAGTGATAGAAGACGGCGTAGAAAAATCAATTGCCTTTACCGGCGATATTGGTCGAAAAAATTACCCGGTGCTAAACGATCCGGAACCTCTGCCACCAGTAGATTATATGGTAAGCGAAGCTACCTACGGCGGGCGTATGCATACCAAAGGCAAATCGGTAGAAGAAACTTTGGTAGAAACCATTGATAAGGTTTGTATTAAAGAACAGGGCCGATTAATTATCCCTGCATTTAGCATAGGGCGTACACAATCGCTTGTATTTGCACTGAATAAAATATTCAGCAGCGGTTTGTTGCCGCCTGTAGCCATATTTGTAGATAGCCCGATGGCAACCCGCGCTACGGACATTTTCCGCAAGCACCACGGCCTGGTGAACCCCGAAGCGCAGGAATTTTATAACCGCCAGGGCGATGAGTTTGAGTTTGACAACCTTACCTATGTAGAAACGCTAAAAGACAGCCGGCAGGTGTCAAACTATTACGAACCCTGCATCATCATATCTTCTGCCGGGATGCTGGAGGGCGGGCGTATACAAGATCACCTGTTTTACAATATCCAAAACTATTACTGCACTATCCTCTTCATTGGCTATTGCGCCAAAGGCACTTTGGGGTACCGTTTATTACGGGGCGACCCCATTGTACACATCAAAGACCGCGACCTGGCTGTTTACGCCACCATTAAGCAAACCGACGTGCTAAGCGCCCACGGAGACCATGAAGATTTGCTGGGTAATATTAAACAGCAGGATGTTAACAAGCTAAAAGGCGTGTTTTTAGTCCACGGCGAAACGGTGAGCATGCAGGCATTAGCGGATGCCTTGGAGCAGGATGGTTATAAGGTGACCATACCGGAGAAGAGCGTGAGTTACGATTTATAATAGCCACATCGTCAATTGCGAGCGAAGCGTGGCAACCATCGGTAGGCAGAGCCGCTCTGCTTGCCGGGGATTGCTTCATCGCCCCGTTCCGCAACCTGACGCTGCTCTTCGCAATGACGTAGGGAGGACTAAAATATCGTCAAAAACGGCCTCAAAGCAGCTTGATATTGCTTCGAGTAAACCTTAGGCTCATCATAAATAACAAACTCCCACTCCTCCGCGATTACTTGATGCTTGCCGATGGTTAGCAATTCGCGATGCGGCACAGAATCGGCGAAGGACTTAATGCTGATAATACTCACCAGGTGCAAACCACATCCAGCTAGTAACCCCTTCACCAGTCCCGCTGTTTCTAAAGGCAGTATCATGGTACATACACCATCCGGCGTTAAATGCCCGGAAACACCTTTTATCAACCTT
>CBFGNE010000676.1:0-2862 GCA_965649995.1 uncultured Mucilaginibacter sp. | reverse complement strand
TGAGATATGAGATATGAGATATGAGATATGAGATATGAGATATGAGATATGAGATGTGAGATGGGGCGGCGAGTTGCCGCTGGCCAAATTAACACCTTCGTGTTTACCACCTTTATCGTATATTCCGCTAAAATTCCCTTATCGCTTATTTAGCTTCATGAAAAATATCTACTACGGCTGGTTTATGCTGGCGGCTTTAACCCTTATGTATGCCACCACAAACGGCGTAGGCGCTTATGCTTTAACGGTGATGCGGCCCTTGCAGATCAAGTCCTTCGGGCTGGATGCGCAAAGCGCGGCATTCCTGCCCACCCTATTGTTTTTCACCATTGCTATTGCATCGCCTTTTATTGGCCGCATTTTGGATAGGTATAACCCGCGTAATGTTATTGCTATCGGCGCTTTAGGGGCCATCGCTTTAATTTTCTCGCTGGCGTATGTAACTAGTTATACCGCTTTGTGCGTGTTTTACGTACTGTATGGGGTTTGCATGGCGCTCGCGGGCATTATGTCGTTTATGTACCTCATCAATAAATGGTTCAACCATTACAAAGGGCTGGCAACCGGCATCATGATACTTGGCTCCAGCCTGGGGGGCATGATCTTTCCACGAATTGCCGTAATAGCGGGGGCCGACTGGCAAACATCTTGTATGTACCTGGGCATCGCGTCAGCCATCTTACTGCTGCCGTCGTTGTTGCTCATCAAATCTGACCCGGCTGTAATAGGAAGCGTTCCGGATGGCGCATATTTTCCCGAAAGGCCTGATGCAAAGCCCGCCGGGCCCGACCGTTCCCTTAGCGATGCTTTACGCTCACCTACATTTTATATGGTGCTTTTAGTTACCGCCATATTGTGGTTTTGCATAAAGGGGTATCATCAAAATCACGGGTTTGTGATAAAGGATCTGGGGGAAACTCCGGCTTTTTCGGCCAAGCTGTTGGGCTATTTTTCCCTGACGGCCATAGTTGGCAAGTTATTTTTTGGCTACCTAAGCGACAAGATCACTAAGGAATATATTATAGCCGCCGCCATTGCGGTAATGGCCGGCGACTTTTTTATCATGCAAACTTTAAGCACCAACCCCGGGGTGTTAATCGCTTTTGCGCTGATTGCCGGGTTTGGTTTTGGCGGGGCATTCACGCTTATACAGGTGTGGGTAGCCAGTATTTATCGCGGCAAAAGCTACGGCTCGGTTTTAGGCATTGTAATAATGGTTGACGAATTGGCCGGAAGCGCAGGCATGTTAGTATTAGGAACCCTCCGGAAAGTGAGCGGAAGCTATAAAACCGGGTTCGATCTGATGCTGATTTTATGTGCGGTTGCAATTATAACCGCAGTGATGGTACGGCGATTCCGGACCACCGGCCGTTCCGCGGCGCGGGCGTAGATAGAACCCCATGTCATTGCGAGTATCCACCAGGGCATCCTGGGAAAAAAATGTAATCACGTTAGGTGATGTTGTTCTGTTTTGCTCGTTAGGTGAGGCAGTGGGTTATTTAAAACCTGTGGATGTCACTTTTCTTTGGCAGCAAAGAAAAGTAACCAAAAGAAACTGCCGGCTGCGCCCTGTTCTATGAAAGGCAGTGCTTTATCAGTTTCAGTCGTTGCCGAACAGGACAAGGCCGGTTTTTGTGTTCTTCGTTGGGTCCGCCGGTGAGTGATTAAACGGGTATTGACAATCAAGCATTTAACGTCACGTCATCGCGAGGAAAGCGTAGCGGCGAAGCAATCTCCGGCAAGCAGGTCCACTATGAAGAGCCGAGATGCGAGACCGCTATGCAAAGCCGCTCTGCTTGCCGAGCTTCGCTCGCAATTGACGAGGGGAGACAGGGCGGGGCGGCGCTTCAATCTATTGATTGAAGTATTCTTCATATACAATTTTGCCATCTTTTACTTTGTACAGGCATAGCTCTTCCAGTGTAAACGATGTTTTGTCCTTCAATTCAAACGCGATGGTTAGTTTGTAAACAATATTGTTCCCGGCTACCAGCGGCTCGGTAATGGCAATAACGGTTTCTTTTTCAACGGTTTCGAGGAATTTGTTGCAGCGGGCCATAATATTTTTTAGCCCTTTGGTTTCCCTGGTTTCTGGGTCAGCTACATCCTCATACGAAATAGCATCGGGCGAAAAAAGTTCATAGTTGAGCGCATGGTTTCCCGCAGCGGTGTTTTGGTACAGCGTTTTTGCTATTTCAATCGTTGTCATTTAATAAGTGTTTGTGATGTATATATTTTGCCGGATCGATCATTCGTATCACGGCGTTCTTGTTAATATTTTTTCGAGTTTTAAAAAAGTCGTATTCCACCCATCCAAATAATCATGGGCAGATCTTTCGCCTACACCGGCATGTTCAAACCACATCCGGGTATAAGATGCTTCCGGTGCAAACCGTACCGAAACCTGTGATATTACTCCCGGCTCACTTTTCCATTCCCATGTAAAAGCCAGCTTCTCAAATTCAATAATTTCGGTATAAACCCCGCTGCAGGTATGCTCGGCATGGTCGGCGTTGCTAAATGTTACTTCAAATCTGCCCCCGGTGCGCACATCCAAGTTCGCTTTCAGCCCTGTGCCGGCGGGGTCTGAGCCGAACCATTTCAGCACCAATGCCTGGTCGGTCCAGGCCTTCCACACGGCTTCCACCGGGCAGCGGATCAATTTTTCAATCTTTACGGTATCATCATTTTTCAATTCCATATTCGCCGGTTTGGTTATTATTACGCAAATATTAGCATACTGCCTTTATTGGCAAAACGTTATTTTTCTATCAAATCAATCGGAAAAAACGATTAGTAATTAAGTTGGATAAATATTAATGTTAGTTGTTATAAAGGTTTAAAATTCCGTACTACAAGTAT
>CBFGNE010000675.1:0-2864 GCA_965649995.1 uncultured Mucilaginibacter sp. | reverse complement strand
AACGTACAAACTGGTTTATCATTCCCAATATGGCACATACCCCAATTCGGCAGTGGAGGATATGGTGTTTTTCCCTGATAATAAGACCGGCTTCGCTATCGACAGCGACCGAATCCTAAAAACGACGGACGGCGGCTTAAGCTGGGAGGTAAGCACCACCATACCTTACGCTTATGATCCTCGGCTACAGTTGGTGGGGAATACTGTATTTGCGGCAACGCGCCTTAACAACAGCGATGGCGTTTTGTATAACAGTACAGATCAGGGTAGTGCCTGGAGCCGGGTGAGCACGCCAACAAAATCATTTAACGCTATTTACTTTTTAAACGAGAACAAGGGCTGGTTGAGTAATAATGACGGTGAAATTTATCTCACAAATAACGCAGGTGCAAGCTGGGAAAAGCAAAATAACAAAGTTGCTACACCTTTTGCCGCAACCAAAATGGTTTTTGTTGACGAAAATACCGGCTATGGCGTACTCAACAATCGCGATATTTACAAAACCATTGATGGGGGTGCGATTTGGGAACGCTTGAAACGCGATGCTAAAACGCCCGAGAATTACCCGGTTAGCGATATGCAAATTTTAGGCAATAATATTTGGGCGGGCGGAGAGGACGGATACATCGAATTGAGCACGAATTTTGGCGGTACACCTGTCCCCAGGGCGGCATTTTTGATTGATACCGCCAGTGTTTCAAGTACGGGAGCGGTTAAATTGGTAAATTACTCTAAACCGGGCCATAACTACAGCTGGGCCGTAAATGGCAAGGTGATAGCTATTGCCTACAATGCTACATATAACCCCGATATATACCGAAGGCAGGATACTATTCAGTTGGTGGTATCCAACTCGCTTTACAGCGACACCGTTACACGCTACCTTTCCTTTGGTAAAGGAATAATTATTGAAGACTTTAATCCTAAAGCCGCGCCTACAGGTGCCACCGTTTACATAACCGGTGGTAATTTTTCGGATGTTACCGGTGTTACATTCGGGGGGGTGCCGGCAGCAAAAGTAACGGTAAACAGTAAGTTTTCCATAACGGCAATTGTAGGCAATGGTGCAAGCGGGGTTATAAAAGTAAGTTCTCCAAAAACATCTACTCCCAGTGCGGTGCCGTTTATCTATTTGCCCCCGCCGGTTATTACTTCGTTTGCTCCGCAAGCTGCCCGCACCGGCGATACCGTACTTATAAAAGGGCAAAATTTTACCGATATTACCAGCGTAACATTCGGCGGGCGTGCAGCCCTGTCTTTTAAGCTAATTTCGGCTACGGAACTTTCTGCTGTAGTTTCCTACGGTTTATCCGGCGATGTAGCAGTAAAAAGCGCCAATGGGACTGGGGTTGCAGCTGGCTTTAAAGTACTGCCTTTAATTACCTCCATTACGCCAAACACAGGCAATTACGGCACCATTGTAAAGATCATGGGCTCTGGCCTGTTAGATCTGAAAAGCGTTGCGGTGGATGGAGCGCTTGTAGCAGAGGTACGGGATGCCCAGGAAACATTTTTAACAGTGAAAATAGGCGAGGGCAGTGTAGGTGCTGTAGTGGTCACCACCGCATCCGGCAGTTTCACCTACAATAATTTCAAGTATAATCAAAAGCCACAGATCAACTCTTTTGCGCCCATGGCAGCAGAGGCTGGCGGAATTGTTACCCTAACGGGCGCAAACTTTAACCCTATTGCCGATTCTAACTACGTTTATTTTGGCAATGTAAGGGCAACAATTACAGCGGCAAGCGCTACATCAATAACAGCAACTGTACCATATGGCTCAACTTATGATGTTATCAGTGTTGTGTCTAATTCGGCTATAGCTTATTCAGATAAGCCATTTACGCAAATATTCAAAGGCGGAGGGAGCCTGAGTGCTTCTTCGTTTTTGAAATCTGCAGTTATCGAATACGACAACGCCTACGGGCTTGAACTTGCAGACGTAAATAATGATGGTAAACTTGATATTGTATCGCCGCAGGCCAATAACTCATACAGCAACGGTAGTTCCCAGTATGTACGTATAGCCAATGTCTACAGAAATACGAGTAAGCCCGGTAACTTTACTTTCACCATAAGCCGGATAAATTTCGGCACCAGTAACACCCTGTACAACGGCGCGGCAGCAATAGGCATAACCGACTACAATTACGATGGTAAGCCAGACCTGCTCATCGCCGGCAAGTTTGGCGAGCAAACCGGCGTTTTACGTGCCGGAAGAAATCATTGGGACGAATTCGATATTACTTATGGCGGTCTTTTCGACGTAAAAGACGCTCCCGGGCTTGCAATCCCAAATTATGGCAATATACCAAATGAAAATTATGCGATCGGTATCCATGACGTTGACGGCGACGGTCAGCATGATGAAATTTTTGGTTCGCAATACAGCAAGTATGGCAACCTCAAACTCGCCGACCTGGATAATGACGGCAAGCCCGACCTGGTGGACAGGCGTAAAGATTCGTTACTGATATACAAAAACCTAAGTGCTAAAGGCAATATTAACTTCGGCAATAAAAGCTACTATCTGCTGGGAGCGAAAATTAATAGTGTAAATATTGGCGATATTGATGGAGATGGTAAGGCCGATATTGTTGTAACGGCCGGCGATTCTACAGGTAAGCTGATGGTTTTTAAAAATACTGGCACAGGTGGTAATTTAACGTTCGCTCCAACCAAAATAGGAGATGACATTAAAGTGCTGTATAATCACAGCATAGGCGATGTGGACGGTGATGGTAAAGTAGATATTTTGGTTGCAGCAGATACGCTTACGAAGGTTTATAAAAATATAAGCGCGTTAAATGCCATTGGGTTTGCAAAACCGGTCGACTTAAATTTGAATGGGCGCGTTAAATTAG
>CBFGNE010000674.1:0-2866 GCA_965649995.1 uncultured Mucilaginibacter sp. | reverse complement strand
CCGGTAAATGCCCAGCCCACCCCATCTGCCTGGGCCGAGCTGCGCGATGAGCAGGCCGCTACTTTGGCCCTGCCTTACACAGGGATGGCGGTAGCTATTGATGTTGGCGAAGCTGCGGATATCCACCCTAAAAATAAACAGGAGGTTGGCCGCAGGCTTGCCCTTATCGCCCTGGCAAAAAATTACGGGCAAAGCGAAGCGTATTCGGGCCCGGTGCTTAAATCGTACAAGGTCAACGGTAACACTATCGACATAAAATTCAAAAATGCTGATGGGCTTAATGCAAAAAACAGCGACAAGCTTACCGGCTTCGCAATAGCAGGCGAGGATCAGAAGTTTTACTGGGCCGACGCAGTGATCAGCGGAAACAAGGTAACCGTAAGCAACCCCAATGTTAAAAATCCCGTAGCTGTGAGGTACGCCTGGGCAAATAACCCGGTTTGTAATTTATACAACGGGGCTGGGTTGCCTGCATCACCTTTCCGTACGGATAGCTGGCAGTTTATCACCTTTGGGAAGAAGTAGTACAGCCCGTCGATTAATTTTTAGCAACTCTTTATAAAAAGGGAAAGCCGGGCAGGCTTTCCCTTTTGTCATTTAGAACTAATAATTTCAAATAATGGAACGTTCGTTCCATTATGATTGTATATTTGCGGAACGATTATTCCAATAAACAAAACTAATCGAAAAAAACAAAATGAAAAAGTTAGAAAATAAAGTAGCAGTAGTAACAGGTGCCAGTAAAGGTATTGGTGCCGGTATAGCCAAAGGCCTTGCAGCAGCAGGCGCATCGGTAGTAGTAAATTATTCATCATCAAAAGAAGGTGCCGATAAGGTGGTTGATGAGATAGTGGCCGCTGGCGGCAAAGCCATTGCCGTGCAGGGCAGCGTATCTAAACGTGCCGATGTGGCCCGTTTGTTTGAAGAAACAACAAAGGCATTTGGCCCTACGGATATCCTGGTGAACAACGCCGGCGTATACCAGTGGACGCAAATTGAGCAAGTTACCGAAGAAGAATTTCACAACCAGTTTGATACCAACGTGTTGGGTTTGTTATTGTCAACACAAGGCGCACTGGCCAATTTTAGCGCAAATGGCGGCAGCATTATCAATATTGGGTCGGTAGCAAGCGCAATTACGCCTGCCGGAAGCGCTATTTACTCCGCTACAAAAGGCGCGGTTGATGCCGTAACCCATGTATTGGCAAAAGAATTGGGTGCCAAAAACATCAGGGTAAACTCAATTAACCCCGGTATAGTAGAAACCGAAGGTACACACGCAGCCGGGTTTATTGGCAGCGATTTCCACCACGAAGCGGTGAAAACTACGCCGTTGGGCCGTATTGGCCAGCCAGAAGATATTGCCCTTATAGCTGTTTTCCTGGCATCGGATGAGTCGCGTTGGTTAACCGGCGAAACTTTATTGGCAAGTGGCGGTGTTAGATAATACCTGCCTTTTAATAAACATTTAAAAATGAATAGCTTTGCTTAATATTAAGCAAAGCTATTTTAGGTTATGGCAAGGACGAAGGATTTTGATGAAGAGGAAGTGCTGAGCAAGGCCGTGAACATATTCTGGCTGAAGGGGTATAACGCCACTTCTATGCAGGATTTGGTGGATGGGCTGGGTATCAGCCGCTCCAGCCTGTACGATACCTATGGCGATAAGCACACCCTGTATATGAAGGCCCTGGAGAGTTACCAGTGCGTAAACTCGCAGAAGTTTGCTCGTGTTATCAATAGTGGCAAGCCGGCTAAGGAAACGGTTAAAAGCCTGCTCGAATTTGTGGTCGATAATTTATTGAACGATAAAAGCCAAAAAGGCTGCTTTATAGTGAATGCCGAAGTAGAAGTGGCCCTGCACGATAAGGAAGTGGGCAGCATGATCCAAAAAAACGACCAGCAGTTAGAGGACTCCTTTTATTTCGTCATCAAAAAAGCGCAGGACAGCGGAGAGCTTCACAGCCAACAGGATGCGCGCGCCTTGGCCAGGTTTATGTTCAACACCGTAAAAGGCATCCAGGTAACCGCAAAATCAACCAATGACCGACAGGTGTTTGATGATATTATTAATTTAGCGGTGGGGGTGTTAGGGTAGGGGAAATCGGCTCAAACAAAATGCTCACTCCAAATGATATATCCGTTGCACGATAATGTTTTAAGATCCGATATCCGTGGTATAAACGATGCTATCGCCCAAGGCTGTGATTTAGATGAATTGGACGGACTTGGAAATTCGCCGTTGCACTGGGCTGTTATGAGAGGCGACATCGAGACTGTGAAAATATTGCTTAAAGCTAACGCTCACCCCAATGTTTTATCGTCAGACGGCTTTACACCAAAATGGAGCGCGGTCGATTTTGGATTAGTGGAAATAGCCGCTCTTTTAACAACGTTTGGCGGGCGAGTTTTAACCAATGAAAATTTTGAGAGGACCTCGTGGTCGGTATTTAAAGAAGCGTTGGGGGAGTCGTTGCCAGAGGAAGAAAAGGTGGTAAAAAAATCGATTTGGCGCGCTTTCAAAAAACTTTTCTATCGATAGCATCACAAGTATCCCCTCCAACTTTTCCACACCCATTGCAGAGCAAACCGGCAGTGTTTAAATTTGCCGGGTATGAACCTCGTTGAGATCGCTTCCAAACATATCCTGTTACAGCAAAGCCGCAAAGCGTTAAAAGGCCGCTGCCCCTTTCATCCTGATGAAACCACCTCGTTGATGATCATTGCCCAAAGCAATTACTTTAAATGCATGGGTTGTGGTGCAGAAGGCGGCCCCGTAGAATTTTTGATGCTGATAGATGGCAAAAGCCGTAAGGAGGTGGTAAGCCAGTTGGCGAACCAGGAGTTTGCGGTATAGGTATCTTTG
>CBFGNE010000673.1:0-2892 GCA_965649995.1 uncultured Mucilaginibacter sp. | reverse complement strand
CAGCAGTACAATATTTTCCGGGTCGGCAGCGGTGGCTTTATATAAAACTTTTTCGGCTTGCGGCAAAAGCTTCAGTTCGATGTATCGGTTGGCCAGGTCGGATGCGGCATCGGCATCTGCCGGATTTATTTTGTTGGCGCGTTGCAGGTAGGCAATTTGGGAGCCTATGTCGCCTTTGTCCAAACTTATCTGTGCCAGTTGTTTGTATACAATAAAGTTGGTGCTGTCCTTAGCGGCTATCCGCTTATAGTAAACTTCTGCCTTGGCCGAATTGCCCCGGCGGAGGTTAATACTGCCGAGGCTAAACAAAACACCTGAGCGGGTGGAATCGATATCGTATATCCGTTGGTAGTAGCCTTCTGCTTCGGGCAGGCGGCCCGCCATGTTGGAGGTGTAAGCCAATTGCGAGAGGGCCTTCAAATCGGTAACCGGTTCGGTGTAAACAGTTTTGAGGTAGTCTGATGCCTCGGCAAAGCGCTGGTTTTGATAGTAATCCAAAAGCAGTGCATCGTCTACTTTAGTTTGCGCCGAAACGGTAAGAGAAAGAGTTGTTAATAGCAGGGCAAACAGAGTGTATTTCATATAACTAAGTTATTAGTTATAAACCAAACTTCCAAATGCTAAACAATTTTATGTTTTTGATGTTGACTATTTAAATACCTAAAAACAGATACTATGGATAAGTTAAAGAAATTTGGATTGATGGAGAAGATAGTTCACGAGTTGGAAGACTTAAAGAACAGCCAGCAGGCGATCATTCAAAAATTGGCCAAGATAGAAGTGGATAATATAGAGCTCGGCGATAAACGGCTTGAAAAAGACCTGCCCGATATGCACCAGCGCGTTGCAGATAACCTGGATACGATAGCATCTATCCTGGAAGACTTCGCCGGCCAAACCGACGAGTATAGTAACAAAAACAATATTGCTGCCTTGAAGGAGCAGGAAATTATTGATAATTTGTAATAGCCCCCTCTAAATCTCCCCCGGTAGGGGAGACTTCAGAATTTGTAAGGCCCCGTCAGGGGCTTTTTTATTTTACATCGCGTCATTGCTGGAACGAAGCAATCCCCGATAGGCAGAGCCGCTATGCAATTCTGACCTTCTTGCCGATGATTGCCACGCTATCGCTCAAGGACGATGTGGTGAATGGGGTACTTGTGTTGATGCCCTACTTCAACACCCCGCTAAAAAACTTCACGGCCAAATCACCCACTTGATTGTGGATTGCTTTGCGGTCGACCGTGGCGTCGTCATTAAAATAGACCCCGCCTGTTGGCTTCATCTCGTCAGAGGCCTCGTTGAGGAATACGTAATGCCCGGTTTTGCCGGGGATTAGGAGCAGTTTACTTTTTGGTATTAGCCTATGGTACACCATGGCGTTGGTTTTTACCGGGGTGATACTATCGCTTTGCGAGCCCACAATGTATATCGGCGCAGTTACCCTTGCCAGTTGTGCTTTGTTAACAAACCCTTGCCCAACGGCCGGGCACATGGCGAAGAAAGCTTTGATGCGTTTATCCTGTAGATCGGGGCTGTTCCTGAATGATTGCTCAACCGCCTTTTCATCGATCTGGCTGGTCAGGTTGGGGAACTCGGGCAGGGTAATTTCTTTAACACCTTCCGGTGTTTCTATAAACTTGTTAAGCGCGTTTAAATCCAGTTTGCCTCCCGCTAATGCAATCACCGTGTAGCCGCCAATAGAAAAGCCTGCCGCGCCAATGCGGTTGGCATCTATCATCTTACTTAAATCCTTATCGGCTAACAAACCCGTAAGCACAAAGCTGATATCCTGCGGACGCTGCCATGGGGTTACAAAGTTGATGGCTATTTTATTATCGTAGGTGTTTCCCCAATGGTCAACTGCCGCCACAACAAAGCCCTTTTGCACCAGCGCATCTGCCAACCACTCCATGGTGATGCGGCCCCCGCCGGTGCCGTGCGATATCATAATGAGCGGGTGCTTGTCCTCAGGCAGTTTTGCATCCCGGATAGTGGAGATATGCACGAAAGGGTAGTGGGGGATAACAAAAGGCTGGCGGGTATCTTCGGTTGGGTACCAAACCTCGGTAACCAGCGGGCGTTGGCGAGCAGTGTCGTTAAATTTGAGGGTGCGCTGCCCAATTTGAATTTTTTGCGCATTCGCAGCCAAAGGCAGCGTTATGGCGATTATTATCAGTATTTTTTTTAACATTTTCGTACTTTTTTATACAGCAAAGCAAGGTAAAACAACCCGTATGAAATTTGACAAATGTCAATAATTTACTTTTTCGATTTAAGGCGGCTCAGGGTTTCCTGGGAGATGCCGAGGTAGTCGGCGATGATCTTATTAGGCAGCCTTTGGATAAGGGTGGGGGTGCTTTCCATCAGCTGTTTATAACGCTGGGTAGCATCCATAGTGATAAGGCTTTCGATGCGTTTAATTGAGGCGATGTAATCCATTTCCAGGTTAATACGGTACACGCGTTCCCAGCCGGGGATGGTATCAAGCAGTTCCCTAAAGTCCTGGTAATTAATGTAAAGCGCTTCCGTTGGTTCGATACTCTGGATGTAGGCGAGGGATGGTTCCTGCAAAGTAAAGCTCGGGAATGCCGTACCGAAGCGCCCTTCGGTCACTAAAAAGCGGGTAGATTCCTTGCCGTTTACGTCCATCATATAAATGCGCAAACAGCCCGAATTGACGAAATAAATATACGGGCAAACCTCGCCGGCAGACAGTAGCAACTCGTTCCTTTTGGTTTTCTTCAGCCTGAATTTTTGGCAAAAGGCATCCAGCATGGCCTCATCGGCGGGCATGTTTTTGGAGAGGAATTGTTTTAACTGGGCATACATTTACTGTGCAAGCTACTAATAGTTTCGCCTTAAAAACCTTAAAAAACCGTTAAAAATCTT
>CBFGNE010000672.1:0-2901 GCA_965649995.1 uncultured Mucilaginibacter sp. | reverse complement strand
ATGGTGGCCAACAACCACAAGGTGATGCCGGCCAACAGCCACAAGGCGAAAGTGCCGACAACGTAACTGATGTTGATTTTGAAGAAGTGAAGTAATTCACCTCGGATAAATTATCCAAATAAAAACCCCGGTTGAGTAAGATCAATCGGGGGTTTGTTGTTTATACTGGGGACCGGATTTAATTCCCTCCCTGGGGAGGGTGCGGCTGCCTGTGCGTAAAGGCGGGGAGGGGTTTCGCCACAATGCATACGTTGCATAGTTCAATAAACCCCTACCTCGTCCTTCCCCCAGGAAGGAATCGCACAAAGCCCGCGCTCTTAAATCGGCAACTCACCCTACAACCCCTTCTTCACAAAATTATTTATCGCAATCAACAGTTTCCTTCGCCCGTTGCCTTGTGTATCTAAAAACACAAAGTGCCCGCCACCTGTTATAATCACCTTCTTTTTATTGGGCGCGCTGATCAGCTCATTATAAAACGTATCCACATCTACCGGGCGCGACCAGAAGTCCCTGTCACCTCTGATAATCAACGTTGGCACTGTAATGTCCTTCGCATCCCAATACTTGCGGCCGTCAGCCATATAAAAACTCTCCTTGCGAAAGCCACCCGGTGTTTTCAACAAGTGTTCTTCATTAAAGCTTACCGCGCTTTTAGCAAAGGCCTTGATGATTGCCGAATCTGCCTTAATAGTTGTATCTGCCTCCGTTGTTCCGGTCTTCCAGATATTGATAACCGCTTGTTCGTTAGATTGCCGATAGGCGGGAATACTGTTGTCGAATTTTGTTGAATCTGCCGTATCAGCGAAAGCGTTGTTAAAAGCCCATGGCGCTTTAATGCCATAGAGGCTATTGAGCACAATGAGGTTAGCCACCTTATCGTTATGCTGAGTGGTGTAGTACGCCGCCCAGTGCCCGCCGGCGGCCCAGCCAAAAAGGTTTATTTTGCCCTTCGGGTTGCCCTGGAGCAGATAATTCATCACCGCATCTATATCCGATGCCGCCTCTACGCAATTTCCCGCCACTAATGCGGTATCGGCAAGGTTATAGGCAGGCGAGGTAGAGCGTTCCCAGCCCCTTACATTCATCATATAAACTGTAAAGCCACCAAGGGCAAGCGCCCGGGCAAAGGAAGCGTCCTCAGCCTCCAGGTCGAACGAGGTGGTTGCACCCGTACCTCCATGTACCAGCAATAAAGGCACTTTCCGGCGAGATGAGTAAGTGGTCTCTACAACTTTGCGTACTTGTAGTTGCAGCGCGCCATTGGGTACAAAAAAATCGGTAGTCGTATAGTTGCTTTGGGCCAATGTAGTGCCTGCATTTAACAGCAAAGCAATGATAAGAGCCAAAACGGAGAATCGTAGGAACATAGTACAGCTATAAACTTTATTTGCGCCGTAAAATTATAAAGGGAAACTTAAAAACTACGAGATGAGGTTGTTTACCTTCTCTACCAGTTCGGTAAGGTCGAACGGTTTGTTGATGATCGCATCGCAGCCATAGCGAAGCAGTTCGGCATCGCGATTAATATAGGCCGAGAAAATGATAACGGGCACATTGCCAAATTGTGGGTGCGCTTTTATCTGCTGGCAAAGTTCGCCGCCATTGGTACCCGCCACGCGGAAATCCAATATCACCAGGTCGGGTTTAAATTCCTCTACCAAAGGCATTACATCCCCGCTTTCGCCGGTACTCCTCACCTCAAAATTTTCATAGGTAAGTGTCTCGTGCACAATGTCGAGGATATCCTGATTATCATCCAATACTAAAATGCGCTTTATCATAAAAGATAACTAATAAACTGCAAAAAGGTAAAATTGGTATTTCTATGCTTCGGAAAATATTTAACAATAAATTGGTAAAGGCTCGGTATAGTTGTTCGGGGCTTTGTACTGTGTCAAAAATACTACAATTATTTACAATTTGTTCTAAATGGGGCGGATGTTTGGTAACAATTGTAATATTATATATAAATAATCCGCGTCACTACCCGAAGCGGAGGGCAATTGTTTTGCAACGCAGGCAGCCAGGGGTGTTACTTTATAATGGGGCCGGGTTGGTTGATGGATATATAGTTTATAATCAATGTTCAATGTATAAGGTATAAAACCCTACAGTTTGGCAATGCCATTCTTCACTTTCGCTACCGCTATGAATTATGAACCGTCATCGGTCAATTAAATAAAAAAACCCGCAACCAATCGCTGCGGGCCTTGTTAGTCCAGAACTATATTTATTAATAAGGGTATGCTCTACCCGGATGTGCTGCTTTCCATGCGCGGCGGCGTTCCAGCCATGCCGCATGCCTTCTTTTTTCCTGCCTCCTGCGGGCCTCGTTACCAATAATGTAACCGCCACCCGCGCCAATAGCACCGCCTATTACCGCGCCTTTAACGTTATGGCCAATAAGGGCACCTGCAACAGCACCACCTGCGCCGCCTATAATAGCGCCTTTGCCTTGTTGGCTTAGGCCTTTTTTTGTTTGCGCCTCTGCATTAAAACCGAATGATGAGGTTAAAGCCATTACCAGGCCGCCATATATGAGTATCTTTTTCATAGTGATAGTATCTAAATATTGTTAGCTATTACAAATAGCAAGCCATATTGCTTACGATACTATGGAGTACTTAAAAAGGCAATGGTTTAATATTTTATTTCAGGAAACTGGTAATAGCGTTGGCAAACTGTATAGTTTTCCCTGCACTATTGTGGTCTCCGGGCACGGCAACCATTTGCGAATGGGGTATCAATTTCTGCAGATCAGCAACGTCTCCGTTGGTTGTATCCTCGGTGCCGTCTATCAGTAAAACAGGTATTTTAATCTTGGCCAATTCTGCCGGGCTGGTGCTTGGCTGGTGCTTCTGCTGTAGTGCAAGCGCCTGCTTATCAAAGGGGTTCTTG
>CBFGNE010000671.1:0-2903 GCA_965649995.1 uncultured Mucilaginibacter sp. | reverse complement strand
CCCTTCTGTTGAGCCAGGTATGCCGCACCCACACCGCTTTCGCCCGCGCCGAGGATGGCAAGCCTTTGGGTTGATATGTTATCCTGTTCAGTCACTGCTTTTTTTTATTCTTTGGTCTTGTCTCTCGATTCTAAATCTTGCTTCTATCTCAACTTCAGCGTTATCACCGTTATAATGGCCAGCATGATACAGATGATGTAAAACCGGGTTACTATCTTCGATTCGTGGAAGCCCTTCTTTTGGTAATGGTGATGCAGCGGCGCCATTAAGAACACCCTGCGGCCTTCGCCAAAACGCCTTTTTGTCCACTTAAACCAGCCCACCTGTATAATTACCGACATGTTTTCCACCACAAAAATGCCGCAGAGTACCGGTATCAGCAGCTCCTTCCTTATCATGATAGCAAACACTGCTATAATTCCGCCTATGGCCAAGCTGCCGGTATCGCCCATAAAAACCTGCGCCGGGTACGAGTTGTACCACAAAAAGCCTACGCAAGCACCGACAAATGCACCGGCAAAAATTACCAGTTCGCCCGTGTTGGGGATATACATAATATTCAGGTAATCGGCTATCAAAGTATTACCCGAAACGTAGGCCAGTATGGCCAGTGTTAGCCCTATGATGGCGGATGTACCCGTTGCCAACCCGTCTATACCGTCTGTAAGGTTTGCACCGTTGGATATGAACGTGATAATGATAATGACGAAGAACATAAACACCACCAATGCATAATGCTCATAACCAGGGCCTAAAAACTTTAATACCTTGCCATAGTCAAATTCATTGTTTTTGTAGAATGGCATCGTTGTTTTGGTAGATTTTATGTCCTGGGTTAGTACCTGCTTATCGCCACGCATATGAAAATCTACCGGCACATCGTATTTCACCGGAAGCTTTACTTCCTGCCGCATGGTAATGCTGCTATTAAAGTACATGGTATAGCCAATAAACAATGCCAGCCCTACTTGCCCCGTAATTTTAAACCTGCCTGCTAAACCCTCTTTATTCTTTTTAAATACTTTAATGTAATCATCTAAAAAACCTATCCCACCCAGCCAAACGGTAGTCACCAGCATCATAATGATGTAGATATTATCCAGCCTGGCAAACAACAGCGTTGGCACTAAAATGCCCGCCAATATGATGATACCGCCCATTGTAGGCGTTCCCGATTTTTGCATTTGGCCTTCCAGCCCCAGGTTACGCACGGTTTCGCCAACCTGTTTAAAACGCAGGTAATCAATAAGCCTGCGGCCATAAACCGTTGTAACCAATAACGATACAATTACCGCCATAGCCATCCTGAACGTAAGGTATTGAAATACCCCCGCCCCCGGGATACTGTAATTTTTATTTAAATAGCTAAACAGGTAATAAAGCATACAACTGGTTTAATTCATCTCTTTAAACTGCACCAACAATTCTTCCATATCATCAAAATGGTTTTTTACCCCATTTATGTCCTGGTATTTCTCGTGCCCTTTGCCGGCCAGCAGGATAATATCTCCGGGCTGTGCAAACATGCAGGCGGTTTTAATGGCCTCTCTCCTGTCGGCAATGCTTACCGTATGGCGCTTAAAGGCCGGGTCGATACCTGCTTCCATATCTTTTATGATCTGGGCGGGGTCTTCGGTACGCGGATTATCCGAGGTTAGTATCACTTTGTCGCTCCACTCGCTGGCTACCTTAGCCATAATAGGGCGTTTGGTTTTATCCCTGTCTCCGCCGCAGCCTATCACGGTTATCACCTTCTCTTTTCCCTTGCGTATATCATGCACCGTACTCAACACATTCTGCACAGCATCGGGCGTGTGGGCATAATCTACAATACCTATCACCTTATTAGGGGCAACAATGTATTCAAACCGGCCTTCGGCACCTGTTAATTTGCTCAGGCTGATGAGCACCTTGCTCCTGTCCTGCTCCAGCAGTAAAGCAGTAGCATAAACCGCCAGCAGGTTATAGGCGTTAAAGGTGCCTACCAGTTTAAACCAAACCTCTTCGTTATCAATATTTAAAAGCAGGCCACCAAACTGGTTCTCAATAATGCGTGCCCTGTAATCGGCCATACTTTTTAGGCCATATGTTTTTTTATGTGCCGATGTGTTTTGCAGCATCACATTGCCGTTCTTGTCGTCGCTGTTGGTTAAAGCGAATGCGCTTTTCGGCAGGTTATCAAAAAAGGTTTTCTTCGCCTTTAGGTAACTATCAAAGGTTTTATGGTAATCCAGGTGATCGTGCGTCAGGTTGGAGAATATCCCTCCCGAAAACTTCAGCCCTTCTATCCTGTATTGCGATATAGCATGCGAGCTTACTTCCATAAAGCAATAATCGCAGCCTTCATCAACCATATCAGCCAGTAACTTGTTTAGCGCAACCGGGTCGGGCGTGGTATGTGTCGATGGTATAATACGGCCGTTTACCTGGTTCTCTACCGTAGAAAGCAGCCCGCATTTATATCCCAGGTCCCTAAACAGCTTATAAAGCAGCGTAGCGATGGTGGTTTTACCATTGGTACCCGTAACGCCTACCAGTTTTAAGTTGGATGATGGGTTTTCGTAAAAATTGGCAGCAAGCGTACCCAATGCTTTTGCCGAGTTATTAACCATTAAAAAATCCGTCTCGGTAGCTGTATGGGCAGGCAATTCTTCGCAAATCACTGCAACGGCGCCATCTTTTATTGCCTGGTCGATATAATCGTGCCCATCCACAACGGTGCCTTTAAGCGCCACAAACAACGAACCCGGCACAACCTTGCGCGAATCGAACACAACGGCAGATATCTCTACATCGGCACTACCCTGTAATTCGGTAAACGCTACCCCCTCCAACAAATCGCTTAAATATCTCATTCCAGTTCTATGGTTATTTTAGACCCCTTTGGTATCTGGCTGCCACCG
>CBFGNE010000670.1:0-2904 GCA_965649995.1 uncultured Mucilaginibacter sp. | reverse complement strand
CTACCCATCCCCATTCCGAACCGGTGCTTCATGCCACACTATTGCAATTTTGTGATGTTTCTATAGAATTTTTGAAGGAATAGCGCTTTGTTGCAATCAATAAGTTAATTTTTGGCGTTATTGCATTAAAATATTGCTTGAATGAGTTTATCCGGATCGCGAAAAAAAGGAAATAAATTTATCAATACCATTCCAACCGAATCTGCAGGGTTTGGCAAAATGATCCCAATATTGCGGGAATACATAAATAATAAGGCAGAGAACACCCCAAAAAAAACATTAGGTCCGTTTACAACGGATACGTCTGTTTACGATAATCGCCCCGAGAACGGGCTGCGGATAACCTGGGTTGGGCATTCGAGTTTGCTGATAGAAATAGATGGCATCAGTATCCTTACCGATCCTGTGTGGAGCCAACGAGTTTCCTTCTCGCAGTCCTTTGGGCCAAAGCGGTTCTTTCAGCCACCTATAGCGCTGGCAGATCTGCCTAAACTGGATGTAATTATCTCTTCTCACGACCATTACGACCACCTGGATACCGCTACAATCAAGTTTTTTGCCGATAAGGAAGTGCCCTTTATTTGCTCGCTTGGCGTTGCGCAATACCTCGAAAGCTGGGGAATAGATAAAGGCCTTATCCATGAGGTGGATTGGGGCGACAGCGTGATGATTGGCAATTGCAACATTACCGCTGCCCCGGCAAGGCATTTTTCTGGCAGAGGGCTTACCCATAGGGATGAAACACTCTGGTCATCTTTTGTGATAAAAGGGCCTCAGCATAATATTTACTTTGGTGCGGATTCCGGCTATTCGACTGATTTTAAGGATATTGGAGAAGCGTTTGGACCGTTTGACCTGACGATGCTGGAGATAGGGGCCTATGGTACCTATTGGCCCGATATACATATGGGGCCTGATAATGCCTCCAACGCTCATCTCGACCTGCAGGGCAAAATTATGATGCCTATCCATTGGGGAACTTTTAACCTTGCCCCGCATGCCTGGTACGAACCCGCCGAACGCCTGGTTGAATTTGGTAAAGATAAGAAAATCAAGCTGTTTATGCCGGAACCGGGCAAGCCAACCGAAGTTGCCGGCCCGCATAACTCGGGGTGGTGGAAGCGGTTTATGAGCTAAACTTATACCGCTGGCACTGTACGAATCGTACAGTTCGTACAATTTCGTACAACTCGTACAATTTTCTTGAAATTCGCACAACTTCGTACAGTTTCGTACAAACCCGTACAGTATTCTTTTTATGCGATTTTTTTAATATTCCATTATAATTCACATATTTACGGTAGCCAATTAAAGCTATCGTGCCTTAAAATGAGATGCCGCTTTCCGCACCTGCGGAAATCTGCGTTTTTCTTCAAAAAATCTTAGTTTTTCTTATGAAAAAGATCGCTGGTTACGTTATTGTACTGATGTCCATTTTCGATGCTTTCGGGGCGTCTGCGCAAACGGTTATCCCGCTTTGGGAGAAGGGTGCGCCGGGTTTTGAAGGCCGCCGAAACGAGCCCGAACAGGCCAAGGACTATTGGGTTAAAAACATCCACAACCCCTCGCTTACTGTTTATGCCCCGCCGGCCGGTACTGCTAATGGCGCTGCAGTGATCGTTTGCCCGGGCGGCGGCTACCGGCTACTGGTTTATAACTCCGAAGGTGTTGCCCCCGCTAAATTTTACAACAGCCTTGGCATTACTGTTTTTATATTAAAGTATCGCCTGGCCTTCGATACGCTGTCGCCGTATAAAATTGAGGTGCATGCCAAACAGGATGGCTACCGCGCCATGCGGATGGTGCGCAGCCGCGCAGCCGAGTTCGGTATCGACCCGAACCGCATTGGGTTGATGGGTTTCTCGGCCGGGGGCGACCTGGTGGACATGATAGCCTTTGGCGGCTACGACGGCGACCCAAAAGCCGCCGACCCCATCGACCGCGCCAACGCCAAACCCAACTTTATTGTACAGGTATATCCAGGCCCGGGCCATATCCCCGAAAAAATTGCACCTGATGCACCGCCGGCATTTTTAGTAGCTGCAAATGACGATGCCTGCTGCTCGCTGCCCATCATTCAATTGTTACAACGTTACCGCGAGGCTAAAGTCCCGATAGAAATGCACATGTACGCACAGGGTAACCATGCCTTTAATATGGGTACCAACCGCAAACTCAAATCAATTAACCACTGGCCCGACCGCCTTGCCGACTGGCTGGAAGACAGCCATATTTTACAGCCCGAAAAGGATTTGAAGAAGGTGATGCATTGAGGGGGTTGGAAAGTTTTAAGGTTTGAAAGTTGAAAGGTTTTTGATACTTGTTGTAAAGGCGCTAATTTTTAAGATTATAAACTAAAAAATATAAATATGAAACGTTTGTTAACCGCTGTATTTGTTTTATTAACGGGTACTATTTACGCCCAGCATTCTTTAGAAAAAATCTGGCAAAGCGACTCTACGCTTAATACGCCCGAATCGGTGCTGTATGACGCAAAGGGTAAAGCCCTTTATGTGGCCAATATGGGCGATTCTAAGCCGGGAACGGGTGGTATCAGTAAAGTGGGGTTAGATGGTAAGATCATCAAAACAGACTGGGTTACCGGGCTTACCGCAGCAAAAGGTATGGGCCTGTATAAGAATTTGCTGTACGCTGCCGAATTAACAACTGTAGCCGTAATAGATGTTAATACAGCTACCGTTATTAAACGTATAACGGTTGAAGGCGCTAAGTTTTTGAACGACATAACCATTGATGAAAAGGGCATAATTTACGTAACCGACTCGCAAACGGGCAGCGTACACCTGATAGCTGACGGTAAGGCCAGCCTTTATTTAGAGAACCTGAAAGGGATAAACGGGGTGTTATCTGTTGGCACCGACCTTTACATACTTGCCGACGGCG
>CBFGNE010000669.1:0-2904 GCA_965649995.1 uncultured Mucilaginibacter sp. | reverse complement strand
TTCGGTTCCCCAAATATCGGCAAAGGCCTGGTGTACGCGCGCGGTTTGGCGGTTATCCCACATTAGTTGGTGGTTATAAATTTCCACCATACCGGTGTTGTTCAGCTCCTTCATTTGCATCTGGGCGTTTGGTTTTTTATACCAGCTTTCTATATCATTAGGATCTTTGCCCTCGTATTCCCAAAGATATGCGGCCAGTTTTTCAGCCTGCTCGCGCGGCACAGCGTTTTTTATAACAACGTAACCGTTCTCCACCCAAAACTTCCAGTCGTCTTCGCTCAGTACCTGTAAAGGCTTACCATTGCTGCGGTCGTTCAATTTTACCTGGCTCGATTTTGCGGTGGAGGGATTGCCGGGGATCTCTTTGTGTGCGTTCTTGGGGCCGGGTGCCGTCATGGTATTGGCCATAGTTTGTTGTTCTGCTATCATGGTTTTGTTGGTTAAAATAGTTTTTGTTTGGTTTTGATGATTCAAAGGTAGGGTGATGCCGAAGCCGACATATCCTGCATAATGACCAAAGTTTGCTCTGTATTGACCTTATTGGTATATTTATGAAAAATATAACGCCAATGAGGAATGAATGAGATACAATTAGAGCGCGTAGATTTCGAACCCGGCAAATCATTCAAGCTGTTCTCGCCTCGTTTGCGCAACACCTTTTTGTGGCATTACCATCCTGAATTTGAACTAGTGTATGTAGAGGCGGATGCAGGCATCAGGCACGTAGGCTCTCATATCTCAGGTTATACGCAAAGCGATCTGGTATTCATCGGCAGCAACCTCCCCCACCTAAATTTTGACTACCGCCTGCGCAGCGATTACCAACAAATTGTTATCCAGCTACGCGAGGACTTCCTGGGCAGCGCTATTAGCACTTCGCCCGAGTTTGCCACCATTAATCACCTTTTTAAAAAAGCGGCTTATGGTGTTGCCTTCCACGGCGAAACAAAAGCCATCGCCACCGATAAATTAAAAGCATTGGGCGGATTAAGCTCCTTTGAGCAGTTGATAGAGTTGATGAACGTATTTAATATTCTTGCGCACTCTGATGAATTTACCATCCTGAATGCCGACAACATCAGCCTCCAATTTTTCCTAAGGGATAAGATACGGATGGGTGCTATTTACGAATACATAGATGCCAACTACAACCGCAAACCCGATGTAAATGTGGTAGCCGGCAAAGTAAACCTCACCACAGCTGCTTTTTGCCGTTACTTTAAGCGCCAAACCAATATTACCTTCACCGATTTTGTAAACCAGTATCGCATAGATATTGCCAAAAACCTACTAATGCAGGATAAGAACGTAACCGAAACCTGCTACGCAGTAGGTTTTGAGAGCCTCTCCTATTTTAATAAGCTATTTAATAAAGTGGTGGGCGAGAACCCTTCGGAGTTTAAAAAGAATAGGTTCATTTGAGTTATAAATCAACCTTGATGGATTGTGAATTTTGTTTCCTACATCTAACGGACAAGCAAGGCGCGCGGCCTGTACTGGTACCATGGAGATGCCCAACCCTGATGGTACCGTGTACAAGGGTGCATTTTGCGATGTTTACCAATTTGTGGATGGCAAAGTGCAAACCATTGATAATTATATCATTGAATTGAATAAGTAATTTACTTGCCGGCCCTTACAAATAAGTAATCTATCGCTTTGCCCCCGCCGGATATAGTAGCCTTTAACTTATTTCCATCCAGCACATAAGCGATCTTTTTAGGAAAATCATGCTCCGGGTTTTCGCAGGTAAAACCGGTATCAGAAATTTGGGTGAGCTTAAAATAAACCGGTTTTTCGTTTTCCTTCACATCGGCAACATAGTAAATCTCGTTATCCTTAAACAGCAGGGTGGTACGCTCGGTTATAGTGGTATCGGTACCTTTTATACGTGCGCCAAAACCCTTCAGTTCGGTATTGCTGCCCCTGTCCCATTGTTCGTATCCCGAAGTACCGGCGCGGGGGTTTGTACGCACCCACTTGCCAATAAGCCAGCTAAGCTTACCAAGGCCGGGCTCGGCAGGGTTACGTTGTGCAAAAACGCTTATGCTGATAATTAGTAAAACGCAAATTATTAGCAATTTATGCATAATTTAGTTTTATTTAGATATGATCATTAGATGTATAATCAAACTGCTATCAAGCTTATCACTCACTATACCTGTCGTTTTGCCAGGGATATGCGGTATTAGAATAGCCCCTTTCTTCCCAAAAACCTAATTTATTTTCGGTCAGGAATTCAATACGCTTTATCCATTTCGAGCCCTTCCATGCATAAAGCTGAGGGGTTATCATACGTAAGGGGCCGCCATGCTCTATCGGCAAAGGCAGCCCTTCAAACGTGTGCACCAGCAATACATCGGGTTTAAGCGCCTCTTCCAGCGATATATTTGTGGTATACGTATCATACCCGTAGCACATGATGTGCGTAGCGGTTTCTTTTGGGTGCACAAGGGCAGCAATATCCAATAGGCTAACCCCTTTCCAGTGGATATTCAGCTTGCTCCAGGTTGTAACACAATGAAAATCAGAAGTGTCGTTAGTTTGTGGCAAAGCCATCAGCTCTTTCCAGGTTAATCGTACCGGGTTATCTACCGCGCCATCGATAGATAGACGCCAGCGGTCCAGCGGAATATCAGGCTGGTAACCCAGATCGAGTACCGGCCATTTAATGGTAGCAGTTTGCCCGATGGGGATAGTCGGCATGCCGTGCCTGTTTGGATTACCCGAGCCTTTAGGCGATGGGTCGGCCATAGAGGGGGTTAGCTTCATTTTCTCCCAAAATCTCGCTTTCAACTTCATGCGCGATTCGACGATCCGGTTAAGTTTATCGGCATCTTCCATATCCCTGGTTTTAGGTGAACCTAAAAATACGGTAAAATATTCAGGAATTACAATGTTTGG
>CBFGNE010000668.1:0-2906 GCA_965649995.1 uncultured Mucilaginibacter sp. | reverse complement strand
GTATAATGATTAGCAAGCAACATCTTTTTATCGGGGTTATAACCCATTGCCTGTTTAAGGTACGCTGTTTTGCTTTTTATCGCTTCCTGCGTTTGTTTTAACGAAGCCAGCGCATTATTTAGCGATATGGTGGCCTGTTTGTAATCGGTTTTATCAACCACGCCCGCATCGTAGCGCGAACGGGCGTCCTTTAAGCTGCGGCGTAACCTCACGATGTCTTCCTGTATAATATCAAGCTGGCGCTGCGATAAAAGAACATCGTAGAATGCCTTGCTCACGTCCGATGCCAGGTCGATTTTATTGCTTTCGGTGTTTTCTTTATAATACAGCCTCGAATATTTAGATGCTTTTGATGCCAGTACAACGTCATTATTATAAAGTGCCTGGCTGGCAGTTAAACCAAGGGTTGATACATTATGGGCAATGGCAAAATTTTGCTGGCCGCTACCAGCGCCTGCAGCGGCACCTGTTGGGCGCTGAAAATAGTGCTGTACGCTATTACTGCTATTTACCTGTGGCAACCATGCAGATAGTCCGATATTAATATCCCGCTCATTAATTTGTTCATCAATATATGCCTGTTTTAATATAGGCTGATTTTTTAGCGCAAAATCAACGCTTTGCTTTAAAGTAAACGCAGCCGAACCTGTATCGGCCGATGTTTGCGCAAATAATAGAATCGGAAAAAAAAGTAGTATATTAGTAATATATAAGCCGAAGAATTTTTTCATATGAATTGTGAAACGATGTAAAAACTAAACCCGGAGCATAAAGGATTCGGTTAGTGATATCTGAAGTAGGGGTATGCGAAGATGATATTTTAATAAAAGAATAAAAAATCGGCAACAGAAATTTTACGCAATTAAGATAATTCCCGCAGTAATTAGGCTAATTTTCGATTTTTTATTACAAATTTCAAAATCGTGACATTGTTTAAATAAAATTTTAATTAATTTGCCTTACGATTGTAAATTGTGCTTTATTAAGAAACTGTGAAAAAATTTACATTTTCGATGCAGGAGATAAGTATATTCATGGTATTTTTACAAAAAATTTAAGAAGTGTTAATAAATGGTTAAAAAGTTACACGATAAGATTGCCCAGTTCCAGGATGCGAATATGATCCGGGCACAGGGACTGTATCCGTTTTTCAGGCCGATAGAAAGCGGCCAGGATACTGAAGTTATAATAAATAATAAACGTGTTTTGATGTTTGGGTCTAACTCCTACCTGGGGCTTACCAACCATCCTAAAATTAAAGAAGCTTCCAAAAAAGCTATCGATAAATATGGTTCGGGCTGCGCAGGCTCGAGGTTTTTGAACGGCACGCTTGATATCCATATCGAACTTGAAAACCGTTTGGCGGCTTATGTTGGTAAAGAGGCCGCTGTATTGTTCAGCACAGGCTTCCAGGTTAATTTGGGCGTACTATCCTGTATTACGGGCCGCAATGATTATTTAATATTAGACGAGTACGACCACGCTTCTATTATTGATGGCACCCGTTTATCGTTCTCTAAAGTTATTAAATATGCGCACAACGATATGGCCGACCTGGAGCGCAAACTGCGTATCCTGCCCGAAGAAGCCGTAAAAGTTATTGTTGTCGACGGCATCTTCAGTATGGAAGGTGACATTGTAAAACTACCCGAAATTGTAGAGCTCGCCGATAAATACGGTGTAAACATAATGGTTGATGATGCCCATAGCCTTGGCGTTATTGGCGTAAATGGTTCAGGTACTGCATCGCACTTTGGTTTAACCAATGAGGTTGACCTTATCATGAGTACCTTTAGCAAATCACTTGCCTCCCTGGGCGGTTTCATTGCTGCCGATTACGAAACTATCGATTACATTAAACACCGCGCGCGTTCGTTAATGTTCAGCGCGAGTATGACACCAGGCTCCGTTGCAAGCGTAATTGCTGCTTTGGATATCATCGAGTCGGAGCCGGAGCGCATCCAAAAACTTTGGGATAATACCAATTATGCTGTTAAATTATTAACAGATGAAGGGTTTGACCTTGGCGCGACCGAAAGCCCGATATTACCAATCTATATACGCGATAACGATAAGACCTTTATGGTAACCAATTACCTGCAAAATGCCGGTATTTTTGTTAACCCGGTAGTATCGCCCGCGGTACCTTCCGATTCTTCCCTGCTGCGTTTCTCGTTAATGGCTACTCACACATTTGAGCAAATTGATGAAGCAGTAGAAAAACTGACAGCTGCTTTTAAAGAAGTAGGCGTTCCTTTAAAGGAAAAGGTTGCCTACGTTAAAGAGAAAATATAATTCATTAACTATTATTATAAACACATAACGCCGATTCATTTGCCCCCAAGCATTTGTATCGGCATTTATTTTTAAGCCCTCTAAAAATGAAAAATATAGTTTCGGTTAAATCAAAAAAAGAACTCGCATCTTTTATTGATTTCCCGCATGAGTTGTATAAGAACGACCCATACTACGTACCGGAATTATTTATTGCACAAAGGGATATTTTAACCACCCACCCCTTTCACAAGCATTCATCATTACAAACCTTTTTAGCTTACGATGGCGATAAGATAGTTGGGCGTATAGCGGCCATTCAAAATAACAACCACAACAAATTCAATAACACCAACGACGGTTTTTTTGGTTTTTTTGAGTGTGTAAATGACCAGGAGGTTGCTAATCTTTTATTAGAGACTGCTGTAAAATGGCTAAAAGAAAAAGGCGCGGAAACTATCGTTGGCCCGGTAAACCCGTCAACTAATGAAACCTGCGGGCTTTTGGTTAAAGGGTTTGATAGTTCGCCCGTGGTAATGATGACTTACAATCCGGAGTACTACATTACCTTATTGGAGAACTTTGGCTTTAAAAAGCAAACAGACCTATTAGCATGGCATTGGGACGGTCAA
>CBFGNE010000667.1:0-2913 GCA_965649995.1 uncultured Mucilaginibacter sp. | reverse complement strand
TTATAAGGAACGAAGCAATCTCCCAATAAGCAAAGCGAATTTGCATAGCGGATTATCATGCGTAGAGATTGCTTCGTACCTCGCAATGACGCGATGGAGAAAATTTAGTTACATCTTCTCCCAAACCACTTCTCCCCTAACCGCATTACCCGTGGTTGGCGTTGGCACAATATAACTCAATACCTTCCCATCAAATTTAAAACGGCTTTTGCGCTGCGTATTTTCCCAGTTGGGATAACTTGCTGCGATAATATTATAAACGATGGTTTGCGTTGCCGGCTCGATGCTGTACTTGCCAAAATGAAGATTGCTGCCCCGGATAGCGGCACGGTATTCCTCGTCGGTACCCTTGCCTTTATCGTTGGCGGCAAATGCGGGGCGGCCCTCGCCGCTGTAAATTTCCATGGCGTAATTGCCCGCGGCATCAAACATTAAAATACCTTTAGGGTGTTCGCCGTAGAGGTGTACCCGGCTACTATCGGCCATAATATTATCTACCACCTTAAGGCGGTAAGTACCGGTTAGTTTTATAACTGATGTTGGTTTCGTCTCCTTTTTTTGTGCGATCGCCAGGCAACTGCTCAGCAAAAACGCTAATATTAGTGGTGTTTTCATATACCAAAGTTATATTTGCGTGCAGCGGGCATCAAGTAGGTACAAAAAAGTGGCCTGCTTACCAAAAAGTTACCAACCTGTAAGTCAGCCAAATAATTTTAGACATGGAGAAAAAAAGCAAAAACAAGCCACCAAAATGCAGCATCGATTATGCCTTTCAGCGTATTGGTGGAAAATACAAAGGGCGTATTTTGTGGCGGCTGCGAATGGGGACTATGCGTTATGGCGAACTGCGCCGTACGGTAACCGGCATCACCGCAAAAATGCTAACCCAAACCCTGCGCGAACTGGAGGACGACGGGCTGATCAGCCGGAAAGTTTATGTAGAAGTACCGCCAAAAGTAGAATATACCCTAACACAAACCGGGCACGATCTGCTGCCGTTTTTAACTTTGCTGAGAGATTGGGCCAAAGAACAAATGCTGGCGAATAATATTGTGGCAATGCCTTGATATCATCGATCCTCTTTTTGTAACCTATACCAGCTATGCCTGATGCCCGCATGGTCAAAATCTTCAACATACTTTAAACCCGCTTTTTGAAGGGCTTTGTTCGATGCGATATTCTCTACATCGGCCATGCCAAATAGTTCATCAAGCTTCAATACATCAAAGCCATAGTTTACAGATGCAATGGCGGCTTCGGTAGCATAACCTTTGCCCCAATATCTTTTGATAAAACGGTAGCCTACATCGTAGTAATTACTGTGCCCGTTACGTTCTTCGGTGGTAAATTTCAGTCCGGCCCAGCCGGTAAAATCGCCCGTGGCTTTTTCTATTACCGCCCAGCGGCCTATGCCATAACTGGCATACTGTTGCCTGATGAAGGCAATTACCTGCTGCGCTTCCTCAATAGTTTTGCTTGGGTTATTACCCAGGTAGCGATGCACATCCGGGTCGCTGTCCAACTCGAACATGCCGGGGGCATCGGCGGGGAGTATTTCCCTTAGTATTAAGCGTGGCGTTTCAGCGAAGATTTGCATTTGTCTGAATCAGAATTTACAGAATTTTAAAATTAGCAGAATTTTTTCGGTTATAGTAGACTGATGGTCGCGCGACTTACATTCTGAAAATTCTCAGATCTTGTAAACTGCGAAGCACTCGCGAACAACTTTTAAAAATAACTTATCCGTGAGAAAAACTGATTCTGACAAAATCCCCTACCTTAGCCGCATAATCTAAATACTATGACGTACCAACCCTCACCGCAACGTTACGATAAAATGCAATACCGCCGCTGCGGTAAAAGTGGAATAAAATTACCTGCCATCTCCCTGGGCCTGTGGCACAACTTTGGTCATGTGGATGTGATGGAGAATTTCCGCAAAATACTGCACCTCGCTTTCGATAGCGGCATCACCCATTTCGACCTGGCCAATAATTACGGCCCGCCCCCGGGTTCTGCCGAAACCAATTTTGGTTCGATATTGAAAGAGGATTTTGCAGGCTACCGCGACGAGATGATCATCTCTACTAAGGCAGGCTACCATATGTGGGAAGGCCCCTACGGCGAATGGGGCTCTAAAAAATACCTGGTAAGCAGCCTGGACCAAAGCCTAAAACGCATGCAGCTGGATTATGTAGACATATTTTACCACCACCGCCCCGACCCTGATACCCCGCTGGAAGAAACCATGATGGCCTTAGACCTCATCGTTCGCCAGGGGAAAGCATTGTATGCCGGTATCTCCAACTACAACGCCGAAGAAGCAGACAAAGCAATAGCCATATTGAAACAACTTGGCACGCCTTGCCTTATCCATCAGCCCAAATATTCCATGTTTGTACGCGATGCGGAAGCAGGTTTGCTGGATGTACTGGAGAAAGACGGTGTAGGTTGTATACCCTTCTCGCCCCTGGCGCAGGGATTGCTTACCAACAAATACCTGCACGGTATCCCCGAAGATTCGCGCGCAGCAAAATCAACCGGTTTTTTACAAACCGACCAGGTAACTGACGAAGTTATAGCCAAAATAAAATCCCTGAACGAACTGGCCATTCAACGCGGCCAAACTCTTGCCCAAATGGCGCTGGCCTGGCTGCTAAAAGACACCCGCGTAACATCGGTGCTCATCGGCGCCAGCAAACCCGAGCAATTAGCAGATTCGTTAAAGGCATTGGATAATGTAGTTTTTTCTGCGGATGAGTTGGAGAAGATTGAAGGGATATTGAAGTAAAAAACTATAGCAATTATAGCGATGGGTTTGAAACCCATCGCTATATGAAATAACCTATCGTCATGCTGATTACTATGACATATGCAAATGTTTCTGCCATGAAATTTTGTTTTTAATAAAGA
>CBFGNE010000666.1:0-2918 GCA_965649995.1 uncultured Mucilaginibacter sp. | reverse complement strand
TACTTTTTTATTTTATCATTTCTATTGTGTTTTACGCCGGGTATATTAAAAAAAGTGTTTTATTAGCCGTTGTGTTTTTAGCACTATCTTTCTTCTTGGGTGCGGTTGCGATAGGCCACTTCCATATAATTAAGGGGGGGTGGGGCCTGCTTTTTTTTCTAACCTCAATGTTTATGGGCACACTTTTTTACAGGCTTGCAAATGATCAAATATCTAAATCGGTTTTTTTCGCAATGATGGCTATAGCGTTAATAGTGCTATTGAGCAACACCTACACAAATCTTTATGGCCATGACCAGCCGGAACTTGGCGGCGACCGGAGTTTTTTGCCTGTTAATACGGCAATAATAATGGCCTATCTTGTATTTTATTTGGTATTAACATATCGAAGCAAAACATTTCCTGCTTGGTTTGTCTACCTGGGTGTTATTAGCTATTCCTTATACCTGGTTCAGGGTACAGTTTTTGGTTTGATACCCGTTTCTAAAAATATTTATATTTCGGCGCTTATATGGATCGTAACTACGGTAATAGTATCCGTAATAACCTATAATTTAGTTGAAAAGCCGTTTATTAAAATTGGAAAAAAATTAAGCGGCGCTTTATCAAAAAAAGCTTAATACGTGAATTATAAAAATATGGCAAAGGTTGGTTTAGTTACAGTTTTATTTAAAAGCGATGATGTGTTGGAAGGTTTTTTCCAAAGCCTTTCTATTCAAACCTATTCGGATTATCACCTTTACCTTATTGATAATTCGCCCAATGGGCAAACGGACACGGTAATAGCTGAGGTATTAAAAAAATATCCTGTACCAGGCATTACGCACATAAAAAACCCCGGCAATTATGGTGTTGCCAAAGGCAATAACCAAGGCATTGAGCTTGCATTGCATGAGGGTAGCGAATACCTCGTGTTATTAAACAACGATATCGACTTCCCTCAGGATTTTTTATTAGCCGATATGGTGAAGTGTGCAGAAGAAAAGAATGAGGACGTTATTATCCCTAAAATATTTTACCATGGTACCCGCACCATTTGGATGGCGGGCGGCACTATGCTTAAATATAAAGGATATACCGGCCACGTAGGTGATAACCAGCAGGACGGCGAGGAATTTAATAAAGAAGCCTATTTTGATTACGCCCCAACCTGCTTTATGCTGCTTAGCCGCAAAGTGTTTGATAAAGTTGGACTGATGGACGAGAAATACTTTGTTTACTACGACGATACCGATTTTGTGATAAGGCTGATAAAAGCCGGCTTTAAAATATTTTATATGCCTAGACTGGAGGTGTTCCACAAGGTATCCAGCAGCACCGGTGGGGGCGAATCGCTGTTCTCCATCTATTACCTTAACCGTAATCGGGTGTATTTTATCCGTAAAAACTTTTCATTCCCCGTAAAACAGGTAGCACTGGCTTACACTGTTTTAACACGTGGCGTACGTTACCTCAAGTATAAAAACGACCAAAAGAAAGAGATGTTCCGCGGTTTTAAAGATGGCTTTGGCCTAAGCTAAAACAGACCGCAAAACCCGTAAAATATTCCAATGCGTTTAATACGGGGTTTATTGTAAATTTGCACCCGCGTTAAACGCCTATAGCACTATATTAAGAAACATGCCAACATTTAATCTTCAGAAAACAGAGAAGCTTAAAAAAATAGACAGGATATTTAAGGCGTTTTACCTGTTCCCCAAAAACAAAAAGGCTTACCCTCCGCTAAAAAAGGACGAGTTATTCAACTTAGTTATCCTCGGTTTTTTATTGATAGGCGATACTATTATGTATCTGCCTGCGCTGCGCATCATCCGCAAAAACTTCCCAAATGCAAAAATTACACTCGTTTGCGAAAAGGCAGTAAGAACAATTTTAGAAGAGCAGGGGTTGATAGACGATTTTGTAATTATCAAATGCCCCTGGATAGCGCCGGTAAACTACTCCCTTAAAAACCTATACAACTTCTTCTCGGCTATCAGGCTTATCAACCGCAAAAAGTACGACCTGGCGATAGATTTCCGCGGTGACTGGCGCAACATTTTTTACCTCAACTTTATCAGCGCCAAACGCAAAGCCAGCTATAATTTTACTGGCGGCGAGTACATGCTTACCGATATTGTTACGCCCAATAGTTCCATCGTACACTTTACCGAAGAGTCGCTGTACTTTCTGCAGCAATTGGGCTGCGAGTTTACCGATGCGGAGCGTTTACCATCCTTGACGGTGTCCGCTGCGGATAATATTTATACAGAAAATTTTAAAATTCAAAACAATTTAAATGGTAAGCTGGTTATCGGTGTTCATCCGGGCACAAGCCAGGAAGTAAAGCGCTGGGACGAACAAAAGTACAGCGAGCTAATGATAAAATTGGCCGCTGTGAACACCGATGCTGCCTTTATTATTTACGAAGGGCCAAACGAGCGTAACACGGTTGCCCAGATAGAAAATGAATTAAAGGCCAATAATGTTGACTACGTTATAGTAAACAAAACCTTACACGAATATATATTAATGCTAAGCATTTGCGATATAGTAATTTGTAACGATAGTGGCGCCGCCCACATAGCAAGTGCTTTTGCCATACCTACTGTGGTTATCTTCGGCAATGTAGACCCGCAATACGTTATCCCTTACGGTGCAGATATCCGCCGTATAATTTCGCACCAGATGGAGTGTAAGCCCTGCTACCAAAGTTTTTGCAAGTTTGGCCACAATTTGTGCATCAAAAGCGTAGGGGTAGATGAGGTGTACAACGGCGTGATGGAGATTGTGGCCCATATCAAAACCCTTATTTAATAGCATGTTATATAAGCTCGCCTGGACCATCCGAACCCTGTTTTTACGGTTAATTATAAAGCGCATAGGCTTGGTAAGTTACGTAGGCAAGCCCACTTTTATTTATGGCGGTCGGGGCATAA
>CBFGNE010000665.1:0-2920 GCA_965649995.1 uncultured Mucilaginibacter sp. | reverse complement strand
TATTTTAACAAGCCACGACCCCTTAAAGCCGGTGTGCCCGGTTAAAAATACCTTTTTACCTTTATATACTTCTTTTAATCCCTCAAACATATATTACCAAATTTTCCAGGGTGCTTTATTGGTATCCCACATTTCGTTTAAGTCGTGCTTGTCTTTCAATGTATCCATCGGGCGCCAAAAACCGTCGTGCTTGTAAGCATCCATTTGGCCGGCTTTAGCAATGCTTTCCATCGGGCTCTTTTCCCAAATGGTGCCGTCGCCTTCATTGATGTAATCAAAAACGCCCGGTTCGCATACAAAGTAACCACCATTTATCCACGAGCCATCGCCCTTAGGTTTTTCGAAAAAAGAATGCACCTCATTGTCGGCGTTAATATCCAGCGAACCAAACCTGCCCGATGGCTGTACCGATGTTACCGTACACAGCCTGCCGCCGGCTTCGTGGAACTTTACTAATTCTTTTATATTTATATCGCTAACGCCGTCGCCATAAGTAAGCATAAAACGCTCGCCTTCTACAAATGGTTGTATACGTTTAATGCGGCCACCGGTCATAGATTCGTTACCGGTATCAACCAACGTGATCTTCCATGGCTCGGCCTGAGAATCGTGTACTTTTATAGAATTATCAGCGAGGTTAATGGTTACATCAGATTTATGCAGAAAGTAATTAGCAAAGTATTCCTTTATTACATAGCCTTTATAACCGAGGCAAACAACAAAATCGTTAAAGCCATGTGCCGAATATATTTTCATGATGTGCCATAGGATTGGCATGCCACCAATTTCAACCATTGGTTTGGGCTTTAAAACAGTTTCTTCAGACAGCCTGGTACCTAATCCGCCTGCTAATAATACAACTTTCATATTTTGTTTTTCGTTAGTCAACTTCTATAATACAATCATCAGTTAACGGGAAACTGCTGCAAAGCAAGCGCTCGTCAACCCCAAGCCCTTCGGGAATTTTAGTTACCCCAATCATTTTTACCTCGCCTTTTATTATCCTCCCTTTGCAAACCAGGCAATTACCGGTTTGGCAGGAGTATGGCATATCCAACATAGCATCCAACCCTGCCTCCAATATGCTTTTGCCCTTTGTAACTTCTATTACGGCATCCTTACCCTCAACCTTTATTGCTACAGAACGGGTAACAATGTTTTCAAATTCCGCGGGGTCTCTCACCACCTCAAAATCTTCGGAGTAAACTTTATCGCTACTCAGGCCCAGGCTGCTTAATGCAGCCCTTACAGATTCTTTTAAGCCAGCGGGCCCACAAATGTAATGGATTGTATCCTCAAGCACGCCTTCGTTGTGCATTACGGCCAAAACTTTGTTAGGGTCTATTCGTCCCTGTACCAGGTAAGGATTGTTAGGTGCCACTGCCAACTGTGTATGAAAATGCCATGCAGAGAAATTCTCGAATTCAGCCTTTAGCTTATTGATATTATCCTGAAAAATAACACTTTCGGCATTACGGTTGCCGTACACCAATGTTACGTGCGCCGCTAATTTTTTATATAAAGCGTATTTTGTTAACGACATTAACGGCGTAATACCGCTGCCCGCCCCCCATAATACTATATGTGTTTGCGGTGTAAGCGCAGCCTCGTGGAGGATGAAATCGCCCATAGGCTCCATCACTTCTACAATATCATCAACCTTTACTTTATCAATAATATGATTGGATACAATGCCCCCGGGCACACGTTTTATGGTCACCTCTAAATGCGTATCAATTAATGGTGCCGATGAAAACGAATAAGGCCTGATATACCTGCGCCCGTTTATCCTGAACATTAAAGTAAGGTACTGGCCGGCCAGGTATTTTACTTTTTTCAATCCGGGCTGCTTAAAGGCTATCGTAACGGTATCCGGCGTCTCCACACGAACATCAACAACTTTCAGGGTAAAAAACCGCATAGCAATAATTATTTAAGCCATTATGCTGGCAGCAATTTTTTTAAACAAAAGCCAGGCAATGCAAACAAACATCCCAACAGCAAAACCAATCACTGCACCTTTCACTTTGCCCAATTTGCTCATAGGCAATGGTAACACGGGTTGGTCTATCACCTGTATAAGCGGTGTTTCCTGCCGCAACGATATTTTAGACAACTCCAAATTCTTTACTATCTCGCCATAAATAGCACCACTGGCCTGCACATCTACCTGCTTCTTTTGCGATGGCACCTTAAGTGTTGACATAGCGGGATTGGCGTTTGGTGCGGCATCTACTGCATACGCTACACTACTTATCGAGTAGCCCAGTACTCGTTTTACGCTATCGGCCTGCCTTTGTAACACCTGTATGTTCTGCGCGCTCTTTTTTGTTTTTGTTTGCGTATAAAAGTCATTAACTGTTTCTACCAGTTTGGTGTTAAACTCCCTGGCAAAAAGCTCGTCGGTTGCGGTAACATCTACGCGGATAATGCTTAATTTTTTATCCAGCTTGGTTACACTCAATAACTTGTTATTAAATGTTTCTACCAGGCCGCTTACTATACTATCCTGTAGGCGGCTGAAATGGGCGGGATCACCATCGAAAGTAACAGAAGCCAAAGCTGGGTTATCGTGCCATTTATCGCGCAGTTTGTTAAAATCGATATACCTATATATCAATAACTGCTTTTTACTATTGATAACTACGGGGCTAAGCAGGGTTTTTTCAATCATTACCCGTGATTTGTACAGTTCCAGTATGTTATCACCCTGAAAAATGCCGCCGCCACCGCCGCCACCGCCAATATCAATGCCCGCCAATGATGCAAGGCCAGAGTATTGGCTAAGCGCTCCGCCTTTATTACCTTCCTCTAAAACAAAGGTACTAACGGCAGTATACGACGGTTTTTTTATAAATGCATAAGCGAGGCCAAGTAGGCTGCACAAAATGGCAAACGTTAGTATAAGTAGCCATTTGCT
>CBFGNE010000664.1:0-2926 GCA_965649995.1 uncultured Mucilaginibacter sp. | reverse complement strand
TTATCTTGTGGGAGATATAAACCTTATGCGCCAAGTCCTATTATTAACCACCCTACTACTGTTTGCTTGTTTTACTTTTGGGCAAAAGAATCAGCTACCTCCACCCGGGCCACCGAAACCTCCAACCAAAGCCGAAAACGCACGGTGGGAAAAACACGACCGGTGTTCTTATTTATACCGTTACAGCGCTAAGCAAAGGAGAGGGTTTTATCCTTTTGGCGCTGCGACAAGTATTAGGTTGATATCTTTTGAAGAAAGTTGGTTGTGGTATGGTCGTAGTAGGGCAAATGTTGCAATCCCCGCAGAGGACACCTTAAGGACATTTTCGCCAATGGACGCGAACAAATTTTATATTAACTATTGCCAGGTTAAAGAGTATAAAGATTTGTCGGAAGCGGGTATCGATTCCTTAACAGATATGTTATATAACGTTGGTTACACACCTGTAAAAAATCTGGGCGTACCTACAATTAGGGAATTCCAATGTTACGAACCAAGAAACGCCATTTTATTTTTGGATGCAAAAGGCAAGGTGACCCAATACATTAAATTTTGCTTTAAGTGCAGAAAGTATTACTACAGTTCGGCTAAAACAAAACCAGTTGAATATTGCGAACAGAAATATGATATGGTTGCCGCTTTCTTTTTGAAGCAGGGTGTAAAGTATGGGGCGAAGAAGAGAGCGGATTAAAACAAACGGCCAATGGCGATTTCTCTCCATTGGCCCGTTTTGAAGTTCCGGCTTAATTACTTAGCGTAAGCCGCGGCAAATTCCCCTGCAAAATCTTCCAGCTTGGTTTTGCTGAATTGTGGTTTGTGTTGCTGGTAATCAGCCCACAGGATGCCTTCCCTTACCGCTGCGCCCATTTCGGTATAGCTGCGGGCAAATTCCTGCGGTAACCCAGCCTGCAACATGCCTTGTAACGATCGCTCGTCGGTAAACTCCACCCATTTCAGGTCAGGTTTGCCAATGGCTTTGCCTAAAACTGCGGCTACTTCATCGAGCGTGCGCTCATCGCCGGCAATGTAGCGGACGGTTTTACCGGTAAAAGGCTGCTGTAGTTCATAGGCAGCCACCTCGGCAATGTCGTAAGGGTGCACCATCACCAGGGTATTATTACCGGCATAATTAGAACCTATGATACCGGCATGTTTTATCAAATCGATATTATGCAGGAAATTGTAGTAAAAGAATGCCGGGCGCAGGAAGCGGATATCAACGCCATCCAGCTTATTAAAGGCCTGCTCCACATCGTGTATGCCCGATATTGGGCCGGTGCCGCCATCTATATGTGCACCAAGACTGCTTAAAAACACCACCTTTTTTATGCCGCTGGCTTTAATAGCTTCGGCATACTTAAGGCCTACGCCGCCTATGTGTTTGCGGAAGTTATCAGACGATAGGTCGTTTGGAACCATGGCGTAAAGCGCGTCGGCACCGGTAAAAGTTTTAGTTAAAAAAGCAACGTCGCTAACCGAACCAATGGCCGGCACGGCACCAAGGGCCTCTATGTCGGCTGCTTTATCTGCGCTGCTGCTAATTACGGTTACGTTGTGGCCTGCGTTAATTAAGTTTATGGCCAATGGTTTGCTGATGTTCCCCAATGAGCCTGTTAAAATGATTTTCATGATAATTATATTTTTTATTTGTTGAGGCAAAGCTATATTTGTACTTACTTTTATACAAGTACTTACCCTTAAGTAAGCAGGCATCATGACACAGATAAAAGAAAACTCCACCTGGAACTTTAATAAAGAACTAAGTATGCAGGCTTGCCCTGTTAGCTTTGTAATGAATAAAATTGGCGGGCACTGGAAGCCTATTATCCTTTACCAATTGATGAGCGGCCCCAAACGCTACAGCGAACTAAAGCGATCGATACCCACTATTACCGAAAAAATGTTGATACAGCATTTAAAGCAACTACAAGCCGACGGCCTGGTTACGCGCCACGCCGAGCCGGTGGTGCCGCCGCACGTTATTTACCAGTTTAGCGCCAGGGGAGAAAGTCTAAAGCCTGTTTTAAACGCCATCGCCGCCTGGGGTTTCGAACAATGGCGGGCCGATAATATTTAACAGGCATAAAAATCGATGGGTATCACAATAAATTCGCATTTTGCGGGTATGGTTCTTATGAGTATTACTCACCATTTACAATTCACAATTCACTGCTAATGTCTATCACCTGGGGGTCTGGTTCTTTGTGGTGGCTGCCTGCCTGCCTGGTGTTGGGCCTGCTGTATGCCTGGCTAATGTACCGGCAACCGGTGCAACTGGCTAAAACGGCACGGTACGGGCTGTTTGCTTTACGTGCCGTGGTGGTTACGCTGCTGGGTTTGTTGCTGGTGTCGCCGCTCATCAAATCGGTAAGTTACCAGCCGCAAAAACCGGTGATATTAATTGCGCAGGATAATTCGGAATCGGTGAGGTTGTTTGGAGCTAAAGCAGCCCCCTCTAAATCTCCCCCGGAAGGGGAGACTTTAAAAAATGCTTCTAAAGCCCTCCCTTCCGGGGAGGGTTTGGGAGGGGCTGCTTCTCTCGCTGCCCTCAAATCCCAACTCGGCGACGGCTACGAAGTACACGAATTCAATTTCGATAAGGATTTGCACGATGGGCTTTCCAACACCTACAACGGCAAGCAAACCGATATATCATCGGCCCTGCACCAACTAAACGACCGCTTTGTAAACCGAAACATTGGTGCGTTGATACTGGCTACGGATGGGCTTTATAACCTCGGCACCGATCCGCAGTATGAGGCGCGGAATATTAAAACCAGCATTTACACTGTTGCGCTGGGTGATACTACGCCACGGCGGGATCTGCTCATTGGTAACATCAACTATAACAAAACCGCCTATTTGGGCAACGATTTTGAGGTAGAGCTATTGACCGAGGCTTACCAAAGCAACGGCGAAACAATGC
>CBFGNE010000663.1:0-2926 GCA_965649995.1 uncultured Mucilaginibacter sp. | reverse complement strand
CCCGGTTTAAATAAGTTGCCTTCGGGAATGCTGTAGGTAGCATCAGGGTTTATTTTTATACGCAGTATCTTTCCACGTAAATCGTTTGTATTGCCAGCCGAACGGCGCGCATCATGGTTTAAAAATTCGGGGCGGTCGTCAAGCGGTGCAAATGCACGGGTATTGAAAGGTTTTTTGCCGGGCTCGTCAAAAGGGGTGGAGTTGTCACCTGCCGACAAGTACAACACATGATCTGGCCCGAAGGCTATAGAACCACCGGTATGGCAGCATATCTCGCGTTGGGAATAAAGCTGCAAAACAACTTTTTCTGTTTTTTTATCGATGGTATCGCCTGTCATGGTAAAGCGAGATAAACGGTTTACCGAAGTATCTGCCGGGCTGTAATAAATATAAACGTAGTGGTTCGTTTTAAAGTCGGGGTCTATTTGCAGCCCTAACAAACCCTCTTCGGCATTTACGCCTTTGGCACGTTTGGTTTTCCAGTACACATCTAAAAAGCCGGCTTGTTTTACCGTTTTAGTACCGTTTTTATAAAGCATTATTTCGCCGCGGCGTTGCCCTACCAATACATCATAGTTTGGCAATACGGCCATTTCGGTAGGTTCAAAAAAAGTGCCTTGTACCAGTTGTGTTTTCTGGAATCGGTTAGCTTCGGGTACACGCACAGTGGTAGCCTTGCTGTAATCTAAAGCCTTGTTATCGCCAATGGCGTATTTAATGCCGCCAAGCAGGTGGCCAAGAAACAATGGGTCGGTGTACGATTCATCGGTGTGGCCCATTTCGGTGTAAAACGAACGGCCGTTTTCGAAATTTTGGTACCAGGCCATTGGGTGCGTAGGGCTGTTTTTTCCGCCTTTATAGCTTGTTTCGTCAATGGTGATCAACACATGGATTTTAGGGCTGATGCCTTTGAAATTGTACCACTCGTCTTTGCGTTTCCAAACATCCGGTAAATTTTTGGTGGAGGGGTGGTTTTTGTCAATCACGTTCAAATTGGCTTCCTGTTGTTGCGGGTGGCTAAGAAAGTAGGCACCCACCAGCCGTCCATAGTATTTCCAGTCGTATTCGGCATCTGCAGCTGCGTGTACACCAACAAAATTGCCACCGGCTTGCATGTAGCGTTCCAGGTCGGCTTGTTGGTAGTTGTTCAGCATATAGCCGGTTGTGTGTAAAAACACAACAGCCGAATATTTTTTTAGGTTTTCTTCGGTAATTTTCGAAGCATCGGACGTGCTGTCTACCAGGAAGTTGTTTTCGGCACCCAGTTTCATAATGGCTGGAACACCTACGGCAATACTTTCGTGGTGATAGCCGGAGGTTTTTGTGAAAACCAGGATCCTTGGCTTGGTTGGTATTTTGCTAAAGTTGAATAGCATTACACACAGCACAAGCAGGAGGGTAATTTTTAATCGCATATAAGAAATTTATTTTTGGTTGATAATTCATGAAAAAAACACGCCAATCTTCATTGTGTGTTTATTACGCAATAAATATAATGTTAAAATGATTACAAGGTTGCAAGTATCTCAAATATTACACATAATCCTAATTTTTTCTTAATTACTTATTAATAAATCAATCGATTGCATACTCATTTTTTTAACTGACTGATTCATTGGTAATTAAAATTATGGCAAGCGCAGACGGTACGGCGTGATACAATCCCGGTAATTGCTGCACATGTTGTTTTATAAGCCATTTTAACAGATAACAGACTATATAGACCGTAATACATGCATAAAAAGCAATTGATGCAATCGATTGCTTTATTTATTCCTGTATGTTTTGGTACTTGTAGTGTAATTGTTTCAGCGTTTCTTCTGCCACTTCATCTGCCGAATAACCATAGCCGGTTACCAATATCCCTTTTGCACCCGCCGGGGATGCCAATGCATAAACCGTAGCTTCGTCGGCCGGGTCGGAGGGGCCTTCGTAGCGGTATACATCCACAATTTCAAATTCATCTGCCGGGTAACTTTGTTCGCCTGCTTTTAAATGATTGGCCTCCAGGTTAAAATCTAAGGTAAATCCTTGTTCTTTTAGCTTGTCGATCGCTTCGGTAACAGTAGCGTAGTGGAATTTCTGTTTCATGGGTTGGTATGTTAAGGTTGTATGCTATACCAAACTTATAAAAACCAGTTTGGTTTCAAATTATCATCTGAATCAAAATTTCAGGATTTTAGCATTTTCAGAATGCTACTGTTTCTTTCCTTACCCCGATTTCTTACTGTCTACTATGAGACACGCTCCGTAATCGTTCGGTAAGCGTTATTTCAATCATTCTGTTCATTCAAAAATTCTGTAAATTCTGATTCAGACAGCTACCTTTGTACCGTGGCAACCACCAGAACTACCAAACCCATCGCAAAGCGTACCGCCAAACCGGCCGCCAGGAAGAAAAAGGGCAAACCCGGCAACAACTGGTGGAGATGGCCTGCTGTTATATTGGTACTTATCCTGCTTTCTCCGTTTTATTACGGCTATATTTTAAATGGGTTTACTGCCGTCTGGCGCTGGGTGCGCGATATTGGCGACGACCCGCATTACCGAACTTATAAAAGTTATAAAATCCGTATCCCATCGGGCTACCAAATACACGGTATAGATGTTTCTTACGCGCAGGGAAAAATTGACTGGCACCGGGTAAAAGCCATGGAAGACGACAGCGTACGAGTTGGCTTTGCCTTTATAAAAGCCACCGAAGGGCTGATGTTGGTCGATTCGTATTTTAAACGCAACTGGAGGGAGGCGCCCAAAGCGGGGATCACGTGCGGGGCTTATCACTTTTTTAGGCCGAAGAAAAACGGGCTTTGGCAGGCGCGTTTCTTCCTTCAAAATGTAACCATGGAGCGCGGCGACCTGCCCGCTGTCTGCGATATCGAGGTGCTGGATGGCACGTCGCCCGAGGCCATGCGAAAGGAACTGA
>CBFGNE010000662.1:0-2927 GCA_965649995.1 uncultured Mucilaginibacter sp. | reverse complement strand
AAAGCAAACTTTGCAGTTTTGCCGAGGCTGAAAGCAGCGATGGCGCCCGTCCAGCGGCCTACCATTAAGCTACCCCAGTATAAAGAGATAAACGGGGCGATATCGGATGCAGCGTACCCACCAAATGCAGGCAGTTCCAGCAGGGCGCCCATGTTGCTTTGGATGGTTACCTCTACACCCACATAAGTAAAGATAGCCAACATACCGTAAACCAGCTGCGGGTATTGCATGGCACCCCAGCCGGTTTTATTTTTGGTTTTGGCCGATGCAGAAACAGATCCGACAAGCGAAAATAGGATAATGGCTAACGATGCATAAACATAATACGACTTTGGAAGCCCTGTTGCAATAGCAAGCGGGCTTGCAGCCAATATTAAAAGAAAGGCAACGAATATGATGCCCAATGGCAGGTTGGCCTTATTGCTTGGCTCAATTTTTTCGTCGCTGGTTACCTTAGGTAATTTAGATACCCAAAAGAATATAGCTACGGCTATAAATAAACCTGCAAGTATATAGTAAAGGTTATTTACTGATGATATTTTTACATCTGCCGCCGGTATTTTAGCCGATGCGGACCCGAACAAAACGATAGAAACAATAACAGGGCCCATGATACTGCCAAAATTGTTTACGCCACCCGCAAAATTTAAGCGGTGGGTGCCTGTTTCCGCGCTGCCCAGGGCTACCACGAATGGGTTAGCTGCAGTTTGCTGCAACGAGAAACCTAATGCGATAACGAAAAAGGTGAACAAGATAAAGGCAAACGAACCCGAGTTAATAGCGGGGATCATGATCAGTGCGCCAACTGCCGAAAGTAAAAGGCCGTAGATGATACCATTTTTGTAGCCTATCTTATTCAGGATATCAACCTTCGTTGCTGCGGAGGCGAAATAAAGGATAAGCGAGCCTATAAAATAGCCGCCATAAAAGGTGAAGTCGATAAGTTGCGACTCGAATTGCGTTAAACTAAAATGCGCTTTACAAAAAGGTATAAAAATTCCGTTAGAAGCGGCCAGGAAGCCCCAAAAAAAGAATACAGTTACCAATGTATACAACGCCGAGCTATTACTCTTTGAGTTGTTTTGTTCCATCGTTAAAAAAGGTTGTTAAATATTGGTGTATTTGAAGCACTAAACATAATTCATTTTTTTATAAATAGCCGTTAATTTTTTCAAAATATAAATCACTACCTTAAGTTTTGTGTTTAACAGATAAAAGTTCGCATATTAGTGTCCTGATTTTTTTAACTGGATAGAAAGCAATATATACGCCTAACTTAATGATAGAAGCCATTATTTCGGGAATTGGGTTTGGATTAGTGCTTACGTTTATAACCGGCCCGGTTTTTTTCGCTTTAATAAAAACCAGTATCGAAAAAGGCTTCCATGCAGGCGTTGCTTTGGCCCTTGGCGTGGTATGCAGCGATGTTGTTTTTGTAGGGGCTATCCTTTTTGGCTCGCAGTTGTTCACCGTTAGTCCGCATACTAAAACCATGGTAGGCGCATTGGGCAGCCTTATTCTTTTTGTTGTAGGCGTGTATTACCTGTTCAAAAAGAGCGATGTTAACTATAATAACACCATCCCATCTAATGTAGACCGCGCCGGCTACTTTTTTAAAGGCTTTTTGATGTGCATTTTTAACCCTACGATACTGTTTCATTGGACGGTCGTCATAGGGGCTGCCAGTACCGTTTACCACGAAGGAGTACATGGCCGCACCCTTAAGATTGCCATTATGTTCCTAACCATCCTTATCGTACAATTCGGGCTCGACACTACCAAGGCATTCTACGCCGATAAACTCCGCGACAAAATATCCGTAAAACTTGTCCACCGCCTCAACCAGGTAGCCGGTATCGCGCTTATCATCGCATCATTGGTATTGGTTGATAGGTTGGTTACCCACTACGTTTTCTCGCCGCCGGGAACGGAAAAGCATAGTTAGCTACCGAAAATTTCCTTAAACTCCCTTAAACTGCTGTAAGGTTCAAATCCGAGGTTTTTAACACCTTTGTTGATGATGGTACGTTTCAACTCCTGGTAGTTGGCGTGGAATTTTTCCGAAATCTTGACTGCTTTTTTATCGCCTAAGATGAGATATAAATATTCATAATTACCTGCCTTGTCTGTTAAAATCGATAGCCGGTAGCCATCAAATGTGGAGAATGGATAAATCTTTGTTGTAGACAATCCTATAAATCGCCTAACGCGGATTTCATCTTCATCAATAGTTACAGAGATAGCTTTTGTGCGCATCTCGCCTAAAACCAAATAAACCCACACAAACAAAAAAAACAGGCAAAAAATAATGAAAGGCGCTATTGCCATATTGGAGTTTAGTGCCCTACCAGAAAGCACCATTATCATCATAACCGAACAGGCGATTGAAAAGATAGCCAAAAAATAAGCCCAGTAACGGAATTTCGATTTCACTTTAGCTAATTTATATTTTAATGATGAGTAATTGGGTTACTCACAAAAAAAGGCGAAAAGTAAACTACCTTTCGCCTTTTACCTTTAAGCTTTCGCCTCAAAATTACATGTATGCCCTTTGGTTTTTGCCTTCCATCCAGTTAACAAAGGCGCGGTTTACTACTTTGTTGCCACCAGGGGTAGGGTAATCGCCGCTGAAGTACCAGTCGCCGGTGTGGCCGGGGCAGGCAATATGCAGGTTATCTAATGTTTGATATAAAACCTGTACTTCGCATTTTACGCCTTTTGGGGTAATGATCTGCGCAATACGGTCGGATATTTCCTGGTCGGTAAATTGCTCGTAAATAGCTTTTACGTAATTGGTAACTTCCTCTTTTGGCAATTTAGAACTATCCTTGCATTTTTGGTAAACGTTCAGTATCACATCATCCTTGCCGGCATCTTTTAGCAGGCTTATGGCAGCCTCAAAAGCCACAAACTCGCCCATGCGCGAC
>CBFGNE010000661.1:0-2933 GCA_965649995.1 uncultured Mucilaginibacter sp. | reverse complement strand
GGCGTTACCAGCACGTTAACGGCGACCGTAATAGCCCAAAGCGGCCAAACACCAACGTATGTATCAGACTTTACCGGCACCCTAAGCGGGCAGCCCGTAACTATCAAGTTTTCGGTAGGCTCGGGCGGGCAAAACCCTGTTGTAGTATCGGCGACAGTGCCGGGTCATACGGGTATTACCTTTGTATTAGTCAAAGAAACTTCAACCGCGCTGATAGAAGCATTTGAAGGAACTTATGAAACAACCAAACCCGAAAGCGGTACATTCAACATTATCTTATCGCGTAAACTGGCTTTGTGGGGTGCGTTGGCGCGTAAAAATGGTAGTACCGATGTTGATAATGATGCCAATGGTACCATATCCGGTGATAACCTTATCCGCGAAGGCATTACGTTAGCTACCATATCCGGCGATGCCCTTGCCGGGGAATTTACCGACGGTAATAACAAGAAAGTAACGCTGAAAGGTAAGCGCACCTTATAAGGGTTATTCGCAAGGGGGCAAAATAACCTGTAACCCTTGCGCTTCGGCGCAAGGGTTTTTTTATTGGGTAGAGCCCAATGGATCGTCCAGCGGCTTTAGTGTATCCTGGACCGTTGGCTTCAATACACGTATTTGCTTTAACGAAACGATCGCTTTTTTCCACTCTTTGCGCTGCTTCATCGCCGTTTGCGAAGTATCTGCGTTTCTGTAATAATTAATAATATTGCGCTGCAGTTGAGGCGTAATGTTCTTATAGTTTTGCTCTTGCAGCTTTATCAGCAGTTTATCGTAGGTATCATCAGCAAGCGGGTATTCGCCAAGTGCGGTGGGCTTGCCGGTATCGAAATCTATATCGGGCAACCTAAAGCCGCGGGTGCCAATTTGTTTTAATGCAATGGCATATTTGGCGGTAATGGTATCAAAGCTATTGGCAAACAATCGTTCCCCGGGCTTCCCCGGCGAAACATATTTCAGCGTTTTTAGCGGCCCTATCTTAGGGAGTATTTTTATAAGGAAAACCAGCACTCTGGAGAAAAACTTCGATTCCTGCCGTTGTTTACCGTACTCGAGCTGGAAAGACCTTTTACTCATTTTATACTGGAATTTTTTGGCGGTCATGCCTGGCGCCATTTTCAGGATAGTATCTTTATTGGCTTTAAACGCCGATTTGGTAAGTACGGGAAACAAATTACGGATACCCCAGCGAAGCGTGTTGATGCTGCCGTTGATGTTGGAGAAAATGCTGCCCAGTTCCTGCCCATAAGTTTCATAAAACGCCCTTTCCAATACCGGGACTGAGATATTAAACCCGATAAAATCATGGTATCCCTCTGATGTATAAGTACCACGGCCGGTTTGTAAAACGTCGTACGAAAACTCCATCCGGCTGTGCGATTTATGATCGTCATTATAGGTAACCACATCGCCGAATTTTTTTTGCAGCTTGGGGTATATAAGCGCTATATTTCGGTTAGTGGCTAGCGAGTGGCCGTACTGGTCGGCCATGTAATGCGACAATGCCCCCAGCGCGAAAGAATATTCGTTTGCATTTTGCGCATCCCGTATCAGGGCTTGCACAAAATCGCCACTGCGTACATAATGGAGCAGGTCGGTAAAAAAGCCATTGCCAAAGGGCATGTAGCCCATATCTGCCACCATAGCGCCGCCGTAAGCATAAGAGTGCGCCATCTTTAGCTCCGGGTCGGTAAGGTTGGGGTACTTTGTTTTAATAAGAGGCAGCAACGATGATTTCCACGATGCATCAATGATGGCCTCGTGCGCCAGTATAGAGTACGCCTTTGACGACAGCGTACCGAAAAGCAGCGTGAAAAATACCAACAAGGTTTTAAGAATGGGGGAACGGCTTATAAGGTTCAATTTGGTAAATTTTGAAATGATTGGTAATAAACACAAGAGCCGTTATAAAGTTTTAATTGTTGTTAGTGGTTGTAATATTACGATAAAAAAAACAGCCCTGCTTTAAAAAGCAAGGCTGCAAATAGTGTTAATCTTTAAATCGCCTGATAGCGGCTATCAGCGCTCGTTATACACCCCAAACTCCGCTATGGATACCTGGTGATCTGCTTTATCTATCCAAACCCTCACTTTGCTACCGTATACTCTTGCAAAGCGGTTTACCTTTACGCGATTGGTGTTTTCTGTGGTCAAAATAGGTTTCCAAACGCCGTTTTGCATATACTCCAACCTATAATTACTTATGTTAGATTTTTGCTCGGTAATGGTTACAGTATTGAAACCGGTATCGTGGCCGAAATCTATTTCGTACCAGGGTTTCGCAACCTTTTCGCTTGATCGCCAGCTGCTGTTAAAATCGTCATCGTTGGCAAAATCCATAATGTCCATGTCCTCGCTCCAGGTCGAGTTAGAAACCTTATGCTTGGCCAGGTTAGACGAGATGATTGGTTCTCCTGTTGGTGCCAATTTTGGTGCAGGGCCGTCGTTTTTCCACAGTTCGCCAATTTGTTTAAGGGCTGCTAATGCGTTATCATCTATCAGCCCGTCGCGGTTTGGCGCTACATTAAGGATGAAGTTACAATCAACTTTATTCAGCGGAATGATATCTTCGTTTACCAGTTTAACCGGGTCTTTTACAGGTGTGGTTGGAAAGTTGGTTTTCCAAAACCAGGCGCTGTTGATAGGCAGGCAAGCCAGAGCAGGCATGCGGTTGGTTTCTTTTGATACGCGCTGCCCGGCACCCATTTCGTAGGTTTTAATATCCGTATAATACAGCCCTTCGGCAGGGTATTTGGCACCGTTTAGGTCCATAATAACACAATCCGGCTGCAAGGATTTTACGAGATGGTAAATATCCTCGAAGTTGATATCATCATAAGATATCCTGCTCCATGGCGCGTCCCATCCGTCTATCACAAGCGCTTCTATCTTACCGTAATTGCTTAGTAGTTCTGTTATCTGCGCTTTCACCATCT
>CBFGNE010000660.1:0-2936 GCA_965649995.1 uncultured Mucilaginibacter sp. | reverse complement strand
GTAAACAAATTTAAGAGAAATTTTCTTAATAAAGCATGTAGCTTGCTAAGGATTAAGCCGAAAACCAATAGCGAAAGGCAACCCTTCGGCGGCGCAGGGATTGGCCCGCGACGTAAAAGCCGGAAGCGCCCCTAATATTTAAGATACAATTGCGTAAAAACCTGTATGTTTAAGCACCTAATAATTACCTAATGGATAGAGAACTGAAAGTGACGAAAGAAGGGCTGCTTTTTGCCGAAGTAAAATTTTCCTACCAAACCCAGGTGTCGGGCCGTGTAGAAGGCATTTACTACAATTCGTACTGGGTAATACCCCCATCAATAGATCCGCCGGGCCCGGGTTTTCAAGCTTCGGTGCCGCTGTATGTTTTAACAAAACGCGATGTTCAGCATGCTGAAATTTCATCGATAGAAGCATTAAAAAAATTTGATGTTTTGTTTATGAGCGAACTGGAAGCTTACCCGCCACCCGGGGACGATGCTGTATTTGAATACCAGGATTTTCATCGCCGCTACCCGGTAGATAGCCCCCTATACGGTGTGGTGGATGTGCAGGCCAACTTTGGCGAGGATTTGAAAACTATAAAGTTTGTTTCTGCCGATCGGTGGAATTGGGATAAGGAACATGCGGGAAGCTGCTTAACGGCTGATGCAACCATGATAGCCCAAATGGCCGAATACCGGCAGGCAGTGCAGCGGAATAAAATATTTTAAGGGGCTTGTCCAATACTTGCCCTACCAGTCGTCATTCGGTTTTAACAATTAAACTAAAAGTATCATGAAAGATTTTTTATTGATTTACCGGAACGACATTTCGCCGGTAACAACTGCATCACCGGAAGAAATGCAGGCCATGACCAAAAAATGGATGGACTGGATAGGCAGCATAGCCGCCCAAAACAAACTCACAGACCGTGGTAACCGCCTCAATAATGACGCAAGGGTGTTGCGGTCGAGCGAATTAGTTACCGATGGGCCTTATATGGAAATTAAGGAAGCCATTTCCGGCTACTCGATCATAAAAACCGAAACTATTGAAGAGGCGGCAGAAATAGCCAAAGGCTGCCCGATATTTTTGGTAGGCGGCTGTGTAGAGGTGAGAGAAGTAGGGGTGATCGCAATGCCTTCGTAATTCCGGGTTTTAATCCGTCATTAATCATTTAAACCTCAATTAGCCTTTGTATTTTGCAGAGGCTTTTTTCTTTTTTATGCAGCAACAGGAACTGATACCGCATTTATTCCGCACCGAATACCGCAAGATAACCGCGGTACTGTGCAAGCTATTTGGTATAGAACATATTGAGATTGCCGAAGATATTGCCAGCGATACTTTTTTGCAGGCATCAGAACTATGGGGGCTGCGAGGGTTACCCGAAAACCCTGTAGCCTGGCTGTATACAGTGGCAAAAAACAAAGCCAAAGACCATTTTAAACGCGATGCACTGTTCAATAACAAAATAGTGCAAAACGTGCAAAGCACGGCGTCCGAACTACATGAATTGGAGATAGACCTATCCGACCAGAACATAAAAGACAGCCAGCTTCAAATGATGTTTGCTATTTGTAACCCTGCTATTCCGCCCGAGGCACAGATAGGCTTATCGTTACGGATACTTTGCGGTTTTGGGATAGAGGAGATTGCTGCCGCATTCTTAAGCAATAAGGAAACGATAAACAAGAGGCTGTTCCGCGCTAAGGAAAAATTGAGGGAACTGCATATAAAGATAGAACTGCCCAACGAGGCGGAGATAAACCAGCGGCTGGAAACCGTGCTGGCAACGCTGTACTTATTGTTTAACGAGGGGTATTATTCGCAAGGGCGCGATGTTACGTTGCGGAAAGAGGTGTCGCTGGAGGCCTTGCGGCTTACCTACTTGCTCACCGAAAACAAAGCAACCAACAAGCCTGTTGTGTATGCCTTACTGGCGTTGATGAGTTTCCATTCGTCGCGCTTTGAAGCAAGGCTGAACCAGGATGGCGAAACCGTGCTGTACCACGACCAGGACGAAAACCTGTGGGACACAGACCTGATAAAACAGGGTGAGCATTTTCTGCGGCAATCGTGGGAGGGAGGCACCGTGAGCAAATACCACCTGGAGGCCGGTATTGCCTATTGGCATACCATAAAAGCCGACAGCCATGAAAAGTGGGAAGCTATTTTGCAGTTTTACAACCAGCTTTTAATAATGCAATATTCGCCGATTGTGGCGCTTAACCGTACTTATGCGCTATCCAAAGCCAACGGCAAGGCAGAGGCTATTATTGAAGCAGAAAAATTAAACCTAACCGGCAATCATTTGTACCACTCGCTATTGGGAGAGCTATATACAAATGTGAATAACTGTAAAGCCGCTGAGCATTTGAAAACAGCGCTCGGACTGGCAAAATCTAAAGGGGACCGGGAGGTGCTGGAGAAGAAGATTGCCGGGATTTCTATTGACTAATTTTGAAAATCAAATTTGGAATATTATCTTAGCTGATAATTATCTTAGTTGATAAGGTAATTGAAAAATTATGAAAGAACCGAACATCCAGCGCATTAGCGAAATGGGACGCATGTTTTCCGACGTTACCATTATGATGCACGAAGCCATTGCAAACAAAGCGGGGCTCTCCGGCACCGACCATAAATATCTTGGCCTATTAATGCAAAAAGGCCCAATGCCGGCAGGTGAGTTGGCAAGGCTTACCGGTTTAACCACCGGAGCTATAACCGGGTTGATAGACCGGCTCGAAAAAAAAGGGTTGGTACGCCGGGAATTTGATAGTGGCGACAGGCGAAAAGTAATGATAGCGCCTGATAATGAGAAAGCTATGCAATTGCTGGGGCCGCTTTTTTTGGGCTTGCAAATTAAAATGGTGGCGCTTATATCATCCCTAACTGAGGATGAAGCCATCATTATTGAACGGTATATGTTATCGGCAATGGAAGTAATG
>CBFGNE010000659.1:0-2948 GCA_965649995.1 uncultured Mucilaginibacter sp. | reverse complement strand
TATGTGACAGCTGATTAGCGGGAGCTTTGATGCAACAAACTTAAACTCCATACAGCACATATCATGAAAGCACAATTATCAATAGCAGGAATAGTAATAACCTGCCTTACTACATTATTCTTATCGGCACAGCCAAAATATACGCTGGCGCAACAGGTAGATACCATCCGCTTGAAAGATAACCGCCTCAATGCCGCCAGCCTCAAACCTGGCATGCGCCAGTACCTGGTATACTTTCAAGCCCCTAAAAGCCCCAAAGTGCTGAGGTTTTGGCTTTGGCTGCGCGATACTAAATTTGAAACGCAAAACGGGCAAAAGGTATTTGTTACCAACCAGCACTGGTACGGCAGCGACAGCACCAGCTACCGCACCGTGTACTCGGTAAACAAGGCCAGTGATTTTTCGCCCATTTACCATTCCGAAACAGTGAACGGGAAAAATAAATCCTTTAATTGGAGTAACTCAAAAATTGTTGGCGCCGATACAGTTGCCTTAAACACCGCCAAAACCTATTCGCTTGATTTTGCCGAACCCTGCTACAACTGGAATTTAGATATCGAAACCTTTGAGATGCTGCCCTTGGCTGCGGGTAAAACATTCGTCATCAATTTTTACGATGCCGGTTTTGATAAACCTAAATATGTTACCTACAAAGTAACCGGCAGCGAAGTAATCACCACCTATGATAACCAAAAAGTTGATTGCTGGATATTGTTCAATGAGAGTGACAACGCCGGCCGCCACGCTACCGAGACCTTTTGGATAAGCAAAAAGAACCACGAGTTTTTGAAAGAGGAAGACAACTTTGCCGGAATGTACCGCTACAAAGTAAAAATGCCTGCCGCCGCTGCTAACGTATTAATAAAGGTCAGTAACTAAGCTATAACCATCAAAAATATAATATGAAAAACCTTACCTGCGCAAGCTGTTTGTTAGCGGCTTGTACATTGGCAACAATGCTTATTGAGCCTGCTTCGGCACAAACAAAAACGGTTAAAGTAAAGGCTGTGCTTACCGCCAAAACCATCCTGCAAAAATCTATTGCTGCCATGGGCGGCGATAGCTGGGCATCAGTTAAATCGCTCTCGCTGGATGGGTATGGCTATCAAAATTCGATAGAGCAATCAGAACGTTCGGAGGGACCTTATATCCCCGGACAATTTTCGCGCAGTATTGTAAAAAATTTCGTCGGTAACACCGCTATGGTTAGGCAAAGCACCCTGGTTTATACCTTTAAAAACGATGCGACATATTTGTTTGACAGTGGTTTCGTGGCGGCAAAATATGGCAGTAAACTGGTGCCTACCCAGCAAGCGCAGGAGTTGCAGGCCGAAATAGAACTATCTCCCGAGTTGGTTTTACAAAAGGCTGCCGCCTCGGCAGATGTTAGGTATTTAAAAGACACCACCGTACAGCAAGCCGTACAACACATTGTATTTTTTAAATGGAATGGCTACCCGGTGCGTATCTTTTTAAACGCTGAGACTGATATGCTTACCGCCGCTGAGGTAACAAAACCCTATATCAGCGATTATATGGGCTTATGGGGCGACACCAAAAAAACAACTTTTTACTCGTTTTGGATGTTGCTGGGCAAAGGGCTGCATTACCCATTACAGCAGGATAGCTATGTAAATGGATGGTACAAATCAAGCTTTATGGTGAATAAATGGGAGCTGAACCCCGCCATTATGCCAGACTCACTAAGCATCCCGAAGGACTTAAAGATCACGGATTCTGCACTTACCAGCAACTTTAACGGTATGCTAAAAAAGCAGATGGATAGGCCCGCCAAAAAGATAGCCGAAGGGATTGCTGTGTACGCCGGGCCCTGTAATAGTACTGTTGTGGAACAGGCTGATGGACTGGTAGTTGTAGAAAGTCCGCATTCTTCCGTTTATACCGATCTGCTCGTCGGCAAAATTAAAGAGGCGTACCCTGGTAAGAAAATAAAGGCCCTGGTCGCTACCAGCGATGCCTGGTTGCATATTGGCGGTATACGCACCTACGCTACCATGCCTGGCATTAAAATATATCACCCTTACCGCAATAAGCCCTTGTTAGATAGGTTGTTAAGCGCCACTTATACTACTGCTCCTGATGAGTTTGCCAAAGCCGCAAAGCATTCCTACACACTTATAGGGGTGAAGGATAGCCTAACCATAGGTAGCGGCAGTAATAAACTGGTGCTGTACCCCTATAAAACTGAAACCGGCGACCGCATGATGATGGTTTACTTCCCCGGGCATAAGTTGCTGTACGCCAGTGACCTTTACCAGCCAAAAGACCCCAAAGGCGATTACTGGGAACCGCATATGGAACTGGAGGTTTACCAATCCGTAAAAAAACTGATGCTGCCGGTGGAGCAATTTTACGGGATGCATAGCCGGGTTATCCCTTTTACCGAATTGGAAAATGATTTTAGAGGGTACTAAATTTTTGCTCTAAACGGGACACTTTTCCTGAAAAAACCGTTGAAAATCGGAGGTTTTTCGGTGTTTTTCTGTGCTTTTCTGCGATAATAATATAGCGATGGATTTCGGGTCCATCGCTATTCTAAAACCGAATAATTCCGGTGGCGGTTAGTTGCTAATGTGCAAGCCCTGGTAAGTACGCACACCATCCTGGTTTCCGTAACTAAAGTTAAGATGAGTAAAGCGGTTGTATTTTTGTTTATATTTTGTAAAAACGGCCTCGGGTTGCTTTTTGCCGTTCACGGTCATCTCGTCGGTGTTAAGGGTGAGGTCGTGCACGCTCTTTTCGTTATCTACAATTTTATCCTCCACCAGGTCGGTTATCAGGGCTTTCAGCAGGAGTTGGTCCTGCCGGGCCTGCTCCTGGTCTTTTTTTGCTTGCATTTGGTCTTTGGCGGCCTGTTCCTGATCGCGTTTCGCCTGCACCATATCCTTTGCCGCCTGTTCCTGGTCCTTTTTTGCCTGTAGCTGATC
>CBFGNE010000658.1:0-2965 GCA_965649995.1 uncultured Mucilaginibacter sp. | reverse complement strand
CATTGGGCTTATGTTAAGTAAGTTTTTATCTTTGAAAAGCCGGTGTTTTTCCGAGAAAAATCGGTGTAAATCTGTGGATTTCTTTAAGAATCGGAGTAGTCATCAACTATCTGTGTAATCATCAAATAATCGGTGCAATCCCAGATAACAATCGGTGCAATCACAAAAAATAATCGGTGTAATCACAAAAAAATAATATGAATACCATCACCACCCGGCCGGCAACATTGGCAGATATGCCTGCGCTTTTGCAATTTGAGCAGGGCGTTATAAGCGCCGAGCGCCCATTCGACGTAACCATAAAACCAGACCCGGTTAACTATTATGACCTTAACCTGCTGATAACAGCGCCGCACATCCACCTTGTTGTAGCCGAGCTAAATGGCGTGCCTGTTGGCAGTGGCTACGCCCGCATACAAACTTCCAAGCATTTTTTAAACCACCCGCAGCATTGTTATTTGGGCTTTATGTATGTGCTACCGCAGCACCGTGGAAAAGGGGTAAATAACCTGGTAATGCAGGCCCTGAAGGATTGGGCAACAAGCCAGGGCATAACCGAACTGCAACTGGAGGTTTACTATGATAACGCCCCCGCGGTAAAAGCTTACGAGAAAAGCGGCTTCAGTAAAAACATGATACAAATGCGGATGGGACTGTAAAATACGGCTATTGTAAATTTAATTAGCCTGCCTTTAGCTTTTTGGGTTATCGGGTTGATTTGTAATATCTTTACCTAAGCATTAAATGCAACCCACCATGAACTTTGCAAAATTCGCCTTTACCGATGGTATTAAGGCTTTACAGGAGCAATATGGCAGCCGCCAAAGCTACGCACGGATGGAGGCCCAAACCGATACCGACGGCCTTACCGGGGCAGAAACCGATTTTATTGAAAGGCGCGATAGCTTTTACATGGCCAGTATTGGCGAAAATGGCTATCCGTATATACAGCACCGGGGCGGGCCTGCGGGTTTTATTAAAGTGATAAATGCCGGCACCATTGGGCTGGTTGATTTTAGGGGCAATAAGCAATACATATCTGTTGGCAATGTATTAACCCACAAACAGGTAGCACTGTTCCTGATGGATTACCCGCATAAAACACGCCTTAAAATTTATGCCGACGCCCGTATTGTAGATTTAAAAGACGACCCCGCCCTGTTTAATTTATTAGACCCAGCCGACTACAAGCATACCCCCGAACGCATGATGCTGTTTGACGTGAAAGCTTTTGATTGGAATTGCCCCCAGCACATTGCCCCCCGCTATACCGAAGAGGAAATTAAACGGGCCTTCGCCCCGCAAAACGAATACGTATTAAAACTGGAGTATGAGTTGGAGAAACTAAAAAAACAATTGGGCGAGAGGAAATTATAGGCGTTTTTAACCCTATTGTTTGGTGAAAAACTGTGTTCGCTCGTAATGCACACGGTAATTTTTGCCGTTTATGCTGTATGGCGAATCGGTTATTACTATGGCTTTTATTTGCAGGTCGGGGCCGCTTAATGCCAGTATCTCATATTCTGCCGGGGCAAAACCCACCAGTTGGGTAGTAATATAAGTGTGTTTGTTTGCCGTATGCACACTATAGCCATGCGTAAGGGTTGTATTATATTCGGCGTTGTAGGATGTAACCGAGCCGGTACCGTTAAAGGTAAGGCTAATTTCCAGCCCGTGAAGGTAGCTCACCCGGGTAAGTTCGGTGCCGGTGGCGTTATCAAAAATTACATCGGTGGTTAAGTTGGTTACCCATTTGCCTTTCAGTTGCGCATCTGTACCGGGTGTGGCGTTTTCCTTATTACAGGCAAGCAACAAGCCCGATAATAGGATAAACAGTGCTATCTTTTTCATTATTAGTAATTTAGGGCTTCGAATTGGGTGTGTAAATATACCGTATTTAATAACGGATTATACTTATTAAAAATAGGATGTAAAATATTGCCCTAAATGATAATGTTGTACTTTGATGCTTTATTTTTATTTTTATCGGATTAAACCTATTGTGTTTATTAAAAACTGGAACAATTATACTGAATGGAAATAAAAAGTAACGGCATTAAAGGCAGCTGGTTAAAAAACATGATCATAAAGCGCCTGTACTTTGATAATGCAATGTCGTGTGCCGGGTTGAGCCAGCTTTTTGATAAAAGTATCCCCTCTATAACAAAGGCTATAAACGAACTGATTAAAGAAGGTTTTGTGGTAGAAGAAGGCTACGCGCCTTCCAGCGGTGGCCGCCGGCCATTAATGTACGCCATTAATGCCAAGGCCATGTATATTTTGGCCGTGGCAATGGACCAGCTATCGGCACGCCTGCAACTGATAGACCTGCAAAACCACCCCGTTGCCGAAATGGTAACCGTAGATATAAAGTTGCTGAATAATGATGAAGCATTGCCAACGCTTATTGCCAGCCTTAACAAATACGTGGCCGACAGCAATATCCCAAAAGAAAAAATTGCAGGTATTGGTATCGGTATGCCCGGTTTTATAAACGCCATAGAAGGCATTAACTATACCTACCTGGATGCGGGAGGGCAAAGCCTTAGCGATTACATTGGCCAAAAAACCGGCATCACCACTTATATTGATAACGACAGTAGTTTAATTGCCCTTGCCGAGCAAAAATTTGGTATAGCCAAATTTCAGCAGGAAGTAATGGTGATAAACTTAGGATGGGGTATAGGTTTGGGGATGATCATAGACGGGAAGATCTTCAGGGGTTACAATGGCTTTGCAGGCGAGTTGAGCCACATCCCGCTATCAGACGATGGCGCATTGTGTACTTGCGGTAAACGCGGTTGTTTGGAAGCGGAGGCGAGTATGCTGGTAGTGGCTGAGAAAGCCGAGGAAGGCATTAACGTGGGCCGGATTACCAGTTTAAAAACCATGAATGGCGACTTTAAGCGGATGGGCGATGCCTTGATGGATGCCGCCAATCAGGGCGATCAGTTTGCGCTGGAGC
>CBFGNE010000657.1:0-2969 GCA_965649995.1 uncultured Mucilaginibacter sp. | reverse complement strand
TTTCGGCGCTTATTTATTTGTTATCTCCAAAAACCACGCCTTAAACTGCCTGCGTAAACTTGCCAAAGAACGCCTGCATCAAAAAACCATCGAAGAAAACGCCATGGCGCTTGTGCCCGATGATAATGCCGGTTTGGATGCGTACTACACCCTGCTTGACCAGGCGATAGACCACCTGCCGCCTCAACAACAAAAAGTTTACCTGCTAAGCCGCCATAACAGGTTAAAATACGACGAGATAGCCAGCCAGATGGGGCTATCGCGCGAAACGGTGAAAAAATACCTGCAAGCCTCCACTAGCTCCATCACCAATTTTGTGCAGTCGAATATGGATATGTCGGCTGTAATAGCCATCGCTGCAATTATTCTCAAAAAAAGTTAATTATTTCTTTTACCGAGGTTAAGAGGGCGTCGCTTTTTTGTTCTTGAAGTACTACTGCTTTTCAACCAGGCTACCTGCTTTCGCATATCTTCCAAGGAAATTCCGGGTTGTCTTGAGATGGCTGCCTGGGCCAGTTTGTTCATTTCCGAGAATGATATCCTGTAAAGCATGTTTACTAATCTTCATTTAGATACCTAAATGTACCATTTGCAAATGTATCTTCAAAAGTAGCCTTCGTTTTATCAGGGAAATCACTTTTAAACAAATTGATGATAGGGCGCACCTGCGGAGCCTTGAAAATGCCGTTCATTTTTTATAAACAGGATACCCCATCCGGGGTACGAAATAAGCTACCTGTTTGCAAATTTCAACACTCCGTTAGGAGTATCCTGTTTATAGAAAATCAAAAAGGGGTATTTTCGGCTCCGGTAGGCGCCTCCTTTCAAAAAGCGATTTCCCTGTTTGTGTTATGAGCCTTTGCCTCCTAAAAAGCCGGGGCGAAAAAACTTTTTAAAAAAAATTAAAAAAGCATACCCCCTTTTTATCATTTCCTGTGTCATATAACCAAAGCACCCTGCTTTACGCTACCAATATTGAAAACATTTAATGAAAACATCCAGCCAGAGGTTGCAATACCTTTTTGATTGTTATTATAACAAAACGGCCACTCCGCAGGAGCGCGACGAGTTATTTGCTATAATAGATGCCGGCGAACGCGACGAGGAGCTTTCGCGCCTTATCCGCCAGGCATGGGATGGTTTAAAGCCGGATGCGCCGCTGTTCGATACAGAAAGATCGGCAGCTATACTTGGTAGTATTTTAGGTGCAACTGCGCCTGCCAACCCAAAAAAAACAAACAGTAATATTAAATTGTGGGTAAGGTTGGCTGCTGCCGGCGTAGTGCTTTTATTTGCAGGCGTTTGCGCCCATTGGCACATAAAACAAAAAAAAACTCCGCAAACCCAGGTTGTAGTAATAAAACGGCCACAGCATGATGCCCTTCCCGGCGGCAACAAGGCCATACTTACACTGGCCGATGGCAAAACCATAGTACTGGATAATGCACAAAATGGCACGCTTGCCAAACAAGGCGCTACCCTAATTAAAAAAACTGCTAACGGCCAATTATTGTATAACGCTGCTGCTATTGCCGATAACAGCCCTACCCCCACTTTTAATACCATAGCAACGCCCCGTGGCGGGCAATACCAGGTTATATTGCCTGATGGCACAAAGGTTTGGCTTAATGCGGCATCATCATTACGTTTCCCTACTTTTTTTACGGGCAAAAACCGCGAGGTAGATATTACCGGCGAGGCCTATTTTGAAGTGGCCAAAAACCCGGCAATGCCTTTTAAAGTTAGAACCAACCGAGCCCAAATTGAAGTAACAGGCACCCATTTTAACGTAATGGCCTATGATGACGAAAGCGAAATGAAAACCACCTTGTTGGAAGGTGCGGTAAATATTAGCAGTGGTAATTTCTCTGCAAGGTTAAAGCCAGGCCAGCAAGCGCAGATAAAAGCCAATGGCCAAAGCCGCGTGGTTGATGACGTTGATGTAGATGACGAAACCGCCTGGAAGAACGGAATTTTCCAATTCAGGGATGCCGGCGTGGATAAGATATTGCGCCAGGCATCGCGCTGGTACGACGTGGATGTGGTTTACAAAGGGCAAGTGCCCCGCCGCGAGTTTAATGGCCGCATATCGCGCAATGTAAAAGCATCCGAATTGTTGAACATGCTGGAATATACCGGCATAAAGATGAAAATTGAAGGCAAGAAAATCATCGTTTTATAAATAGCCAAAAAACATCCTATATATATTTTACCAATATCCACCTTTAAAAAACACATCATGACAGAAGACCTACAACGAAAACCAAGTTAACCCCAAAGGCGAACCCGGTTGTGCTTATATAAGTAACAGCACATCAGTAGATCATAAAAAAACCGGGAAGTGGGTCGAAACACTTCTCCGGCTATGTATCTGGGTTCCCCAACCATCGCAATTGACGAATTGAAACTTAATGTTTAACCCAAACACAACAAACTTATGAATTTTAATTCTAAGGCTTTGCCCCCGGCATGGCCTAAACTTTCCAAAATTATTTTGGTTATGAAACTCACTGCTATTTTAATAATTGCAGCACTCACTACTGTCAACGCCAAAACTTTTAGCCAGGTGGTGTCGTTAAAACAAAAGAACACCACTGTTGAAAAGATCCTGCGCCAGATAGAAAAACAAACCGGTTATCATTTTTTGTATGATAAACAGGATGTATCCAGGGCAAGCGCTATAGATATCGACGTAACAAAAGTTACCGTTGCCGAAGCGCTTGACAAAGCTTTTGAAGGGCAGCCCCTTACTTACAAAATTTTCCAGGAAACCATTGTGGTAAAAAAGAAGGATGCCGACAATAACCCTGTTGAAATTAAAGCAATAGATGTTGTTGGTACTGTTACCGACGCAAAAGGCCCGCTGCCCGGCGTAAACGTAAAGCTGAAAGGCACCACAACCGGCACGGTAACCGATGCCAACGGTAAATACAAGCTCACCGTACCGGATGGCACCGGTACACTGGTAT